>NZ_AJRG02000013.1:0-52399 GCF_000298715.2 Streptococcus sp. GMD5S | reverse complement strand
CCACTCCAGCTGAAGTCCAAAAAGGTGTGGCCGACAATACCAAAGATACAGTAGATGTCCCAGCTAGCTACCTTGACAAAGCCAATTTCCCAGGTCCATTTACAGCCGGTGTCAACCAAGTCATTCCATACGAAGCTTTTGGTGGAGATGGTATGTTGACTCGCCTCTTGTTAAAAGCCTCAGATAAAGCCCCATGGTCAGACAACGGCTCAGCTAAAAATCCAGCTCTCCCACCAGTAGAGAAATTGGGCAAAGGTCTTTACTTCTACGAAGTAGACTTGGCTGGCACCCAAGGCAAATCTGACAAAGACTTGCTTGACCTCTTGAAACAAAATGGTACACAAAGCTATAAAGCTACTATCAAGGTGTACGGTGCGAAAGATGGCAAGCCTGACTTAACTAACCTCATAGCGACTAAAGATTTGACTGTTAATTTGAATAGTTTGACCACTCCAAATCAGGTTAAAGACTCTGTTGTTAACAATGTCAAAGACATGATTGATGTTCCAGCTAGCTACCTTGAAAAAGCAAATGTTCCGGGTCCATTCTTGGCCGGTGTCAACCAAGTTATTCCATACGAAGCTTTTGGTGGAGATGGTATGTTGACTCGCCTCTTGTTAAAAGCTTCAGACAAAGCCCCATGGTCAGACAACGGAACAGCTAAAAATCCTGCTCTATTGCCACTTGAAGGCTTGGCTAAAGGCCAATATTTCTACGAAGTGGATTTGAATGGCAATACGGTTGGCAAAGATGGTCAGGCCTTGCTGGATCAACTTCGAGCTAACGGAACACATACATACCTAGCTACTGTTAAAGTCTATGGTTCTAAAGATGGCAAACCTGATTTGACCAATCTGATTGCTACTCGTCAAGTAACGATTCAGCTTCGTGGAAAAGAAATGGCGACAATACCATCTCAACAAGGTCAGATGAATACGGAGCCTTCTGAAACAGGCTCTACAGGTACGACTGAGGGTATGATGGGTACAAATCACCATATGTCAGATATGAAGGTCGATCAACCAGCTTCTAGCCCAATGGCTAATATGATGAAAAAAGATGATAAAGCGATGCTACCAAATACTGGGGAAGCTAAAACAGCTACAGCTGGCCTTGGTATCGTTGGTCTAGCCTTGGCAGGGCTTGTTGGACTTTTGGGTTTGACAACCAAACGAGAAGATTAAGATTCAAATCACTTAAACATTAGAGAAAATAGTGTTATACTAAAGCAAGTATAACACTGTTTTTATCGAAGGAGTGTCAGATGAAAAAGACAATTTTGCTGGTTGATGATGAAATAGATATTCTAGATATTCAAAACCGCTATCTTATACAGGCAGGTTACGATGTTTTGGTCGCCCATGATGGTAAGGAGGGATTAGAACTTTTCAGAAAAAAATCTATCGACCTCATTATCACAGATATCATGATGCCCAATATGGATGGTTATGATTTTATCAGTGAAGTTCAGTATATCGCTCCGGATCAACCCTTCCTCTTTACAACTGCTAAGACAAGCGAACAGGATAAGATTTATGGATTAAGTTTGGGGGCAGATGATTTTATAGTCAAGCCCTTTAGCCCACGCGAATTGGTTTTAAGAGTGAATAATATCTTGCGTCGCCTTAGCCGTGGAAGAGAGACAGAACAGATTGAGTTTGGTGACTTAGTAATCAACCATGTGACTCATGAGGTTCGCATTGGGGAGCAACCTTTGGAATTGACAGTAAAATCCTTTGAACTTCTATGGATATTAGCTAGCAATCCCGAGAGAGTCTTTTCAAAGACGGAACTTTACGAGAAGGTATGGCAAGAGGACTATGTGGATGATACCAATACACTCAATGTTCATATCCATGCTTTGAGGCAAGAGTTGACTAAGTATACAAATTCAAATGCTCCTGCTATCAAAACTGTCTGGGGTTTGGGCTATAAGATGGAAAAACCAAGAGGTAGAAAATGAAATTAAAAAACTATATTCTAGTGGGGTATCTAGTGTCGACTCTACTAACGATTTTGGTCGTTTTCTGGGCAGTCCAACGAATGTTGATCGAGAAAAGTGAAGTTTACTTTCTAGTTGGAATGACCTTGATTGCTAGTTTCATTGGCGCTGCAGTGAGTATCTTTCTTCTGTCGCCTGTTTTTTCTTCTCTGAAACATTTGAAAAAACAAGCTCAGGATATAGCAAGCAAGGATTTCAGCACAGAAATCGAAACCAAAGGACCATTAGAATTTCAAGAGCTGGGTCAGGCTTTTAATGACATGTCCCACAATTTGCAAGCCACCTTTCAATCACTTGATGAGAGCGAGCAAGAAAAGAGAATGATGATTGCGCAGCTCTCTCACGATATTAAAACTCCCATTACCTCTATTCAGGTTACTGTGGAGGGAATTCTAGATGGGGTGATTAAGGAAGAGGAGCGGCTCCACTACTTAGCCACGATTGGTCGGCAAACTGAGCGTCTAAACAAGCTAGTGGAGGAATTGGATGTTTTGACTCTCAATACACAACCTCAAGACACTGATACTGAAGAAGTCGAAGAGGTCTTTTTAGACCAGCTGCTGATTGAGTCAATGAGTGAATTCCAACTCCAGATTGAACAAGAGGAGCGGGATGTTTACATTCAAGTATCACCTGAGTCAGCGAAAATCAAGAGCCATTCTGACAAACTTTCTCGCATTCTAGTCAATTTGTTAAACAATGCCTTTAAATATTCAGAACCAGGAACCAGAATCGAGGTTCTTGCCCAATTAACAGAACAAGAGCTGACAATCAGTGTGAAAGACGAGGGTCAGGGGATCCTTCCTGAAGATTTGGAAAAGATTTTTAAACGACTTTATCGTGTAGAAACTTCGCGCAATATGAAGACAGGTGGACATGGCTTAGGTCTTGCGATTGCACGAGAACTAGCTCATCAGCTTGGTGGCGAAATCACAGCAGAAAGTCAATATGGCTTAGGAAGCAAGTTTACATTCAGCCTCAATTTGAAATAAAGCTGTAAAATCCCTTTACATATCTAGCTTTTCATGGTATAATAGCCTTTGTGTGAAATAGCAGCAGGAAAGCATGAAGCTCGTCAACAGGTGTCTTATGATAAGTAACCTTGGCTGTTTAGGCGAAGGGCATCTGCACGAATCAGGGCTTTCTAAGTGACTATTTCCGCCAAATATTATTTATATCAGGAGGACATACATATGTCACGTTATACAGGACCATCTTGGAAACAAGCTCGTCGCCTTGGCCTTTCACTTACAGGTACAGGTAAAGAATTGGCACGTCGTAACTACGTACCAGGACAACACGGACCAAACAACCGTTCTAAATTGTCAGAATACGGTTTGCAATTGGCTGAAAAACAAAAACTTCGTTTCACTTACGGTGTAGGTGAAAAACAATTCCGTAACTTGTTCGTACAAGCTACAAAAATCAAAGGCGGAATCCTAGGTTTCAACTTCATGCTTCTTTTGGAACGTCGTTTGGATAACGTTGTTTACCGTCTTGGTCTTGCGACTACTCGTCGTCAAGCTCGTCAATTCGTAAACCACGGTCACATCCTTGTTGACGGAAAACGCGTTGATATCCCATCATACCGTGTAACTCCAGGTCAAGTAATCTCAGTTCGTGAAAAATCATTGAAAGTTCCAGCAATCCTTGAAGCAGTAGAAGCTACTCTTGGACGTCCAGCATTCGTATCATTCGATGCTGAAAAATTGGAAGGTTCATTGACTCGCTTGCCAGAACGCGACGAAATCAACCCAGAAATCAACGAAGCACTTGTCGTTGAATTCTACAACAAGATGCTTTAATTTTAAGAAATATCTTACAGAAAGCCTACAACAGTGGGCTTTTTGCTTTGTCTTAAAAGGTTGATTTCTGGGTTTGCTTAGATATTTGCTAGATTGATTTCATTGCTGCTTCAAAGAATGAGACGGCTTTTTTTGCGTTCTCTTTTGAGAGGTAAAAAGAAGCGTGACCCTCCCACAGCTATAGAGCTTTTAGGCGGGAAAACCACACTTCTTTCTTGAATTAATTTTACATCATTTTGACTTAAAAAACAAATAGAGGCGTCCCACCTCCTACCGCAGAAAGATCTGTTTCAAGGGGAGATGGAAAACCTCTATTCGTTAATTTAATTATAGCCTAAAAAACTTTTAAATACAAGGCTATTGAGATAGTAAGGGGGAAAAAAGAAGTAACCATCATTCCGACCACATAGTAGACAGGGGGGAACAAGATTACTTCCTTTATTTACTTAAGTATACAACATTTTTACAAGAAAGCAAAGTAGCAGGTTAGTCTAATGGGGTGCTTGTTGTACTTTAGCAAGTAAGGTGTGCTATAATGCTTTTAACAGGAACTAAAAGCCATTAGTAAATAACTAATATTGGGTCATATTGTTCCGATGTTAGAGAGAAGGAACTTAATGAAATTATGGGAATATGTTGATAAAAATGTTCGCCTTATTTTAGAAGATGGGACCTCCATCAAGGGTAGGGTGGTTGATTGGTTTGACGGTTATGATTTAGATGGTCCTGACGAAATAGTTATAGGTGATCGCTCATATCCTGAAGATATTATCAAGAAAATCAAAATTATTAGTGCTTAGTTCAACCTAGGCGATTTTATCGACTAACTATAAAAAGTATAAGAACTATCGAAAAAATAGCAGAGAGGAAAATAAATGAGTAAACAGCTTTGGAAGTATCTTCGATCAAGGGTTCAGATAGTCACTAATTGCGATAAGATAATCAAGGGACGTGTCATAGACTTTGTTGACGAAATGGACAATGATGAGCAAGATGAAATCACTATTCTCATTGCTAATCCTAGTCCAGATGAAGCTACTGAAATTTCTCTCTTTGAGAGTGAGATTGTCTCGATTAAAACAATCTCATAGGACTTAGAACAATCTAGGTGCTTTTACCTGCCTTATTTGAAAGAAAACACTATGGAAAAGGATTTAGTTTATATGGCAATATTAGATGATTTACAAGAGTTATATGACAATGGTTGGGATGCCTCTTTTGATTATAATGGTCAAGTATGTGGGATTTTTCCTAATTCTGTTCATGATATTGTAGTGGTGATTGGAGATAAGGAATACCAGGTATCATCATTCATTGATCTGATTTCTCTAAAAATTGACGATAACACTTTAGTAGAAATTATGGATGGAATTGAAGTGCAGTATTATTAAAATAAAAATCATCTTTGATGAATGAACTGCACCCCAAAAATTAGATTTTGTCTGTTAAATTTTTGGAACGTAGCTCAATATGCTACAACGTTCTTATTAGGAGGGGAAGGGTAATGGGTTATAGTCAACAAGTATTAGACATGCTCCAGCAAACAGTCAGTGGTCAGATTGATAATTTTTGGGATTTTTCCTTTACGTTTAACGCTCTTTTTGGAGAAGATGCGGAATTTTCCGAGGCTTGGGATAATGAAAACTCTGAAATGTTTGACGCTCTCAATGACTTTGAGTTGATGATATTTTTAGAGGAACATGATCCAAGCGACAAACAAGGTTTTATCGATTTCTTAACACCTTACTACGAAAAAGCAAAGCAATTAGCCAATATTGAAAGGAATATTTAAATGACACTCTGGAAATTTAACCGTACAGATGTAATTATCACGTTAAAAAATGGCGCGGTAGTTAGAGGATTTGTAGAAGACTATTGTGACGCCTCTGACAATGACGAGGAGATTGACTCCTTGCTGGTAGATGTTGATGGAACTCTTTATGAATATTTTGAAGATGAAATCGTCAGCATCATAGAAAGCTAGTAGTGGGAATAGAATCTAAGGAAAAAATCTTGTTTGTTGAGATTGTTTTAGTTGGGATGGTCCTATATGAAAAAGGATGAAATTAAAAAATATTTAGACAAAGATCTTGAATTTAATTATAATAGCCGAGGTGCTTGCTTTTTATCGAGTATATGTGTAGTTGGTTATGATTATGAAGGTCAGCAGTTTGATACAATTGATGAAGCTATGGAAGCTAAAGTATTTGACGGGAAAAGCTTAGTAGATATATGGGATGAAGTTTTTCCACAAGTTTTTTAAAATGAAAAGCACCTTTGATGAACTGCACCCCAAAAGTTAGATTTTTTCTGTCTAACTTTTGGGGTGCAGTTCAAATGTATGAGATATTTTTAGTTTTGATTTAATTTCGATATTTTTCCGGAAAATACTTATTTTTCGGAAAGTCAAGATTTTGTTATTATTTATGATATACTGGTACCGTAATTATATCCTTACAGAGGTTAAGTAAGGGTTTCAGTACACGTCAATAGATGTCAAAATATTGATTTTAAGCGATTTTTGATTTTTGGAAACTCATTATATCGCACTACAAATCAATAAAAACTCTACCTTTTACTCTACCTTTTTTAGATAAATATATCATCTGGATATTGAAGTTAAGCCCTGCTATCATTTCGATGGCAGGGCTTTTTAATGTTTGGGACACTACCTTCTTATCTATATTTTGATGGAGCTGAAGTTGACATCTACAAAGTTTAATGTTAAAATACATTCAAAAATATATTTGAATGAGGTGCTTTATGGTTCAAAATGTTGTTACTTCAATAATCCTGTATTCTGGGACAGCCGTAGACTTACTTATTATCCTAATGTTATTTTTTGCCAAAAGAAAAAGCAGAAAAGACATCATTAACATCTATTTAGGACAATTTCTAGGCTCTGTTAGTCTAATATTGCTAAGTTTACTTTTTGCATTTGTCTTAAATTATATTCCTAGTAAAGAGATTTTAGGTTTGCTCGGTTTGATTCCAATTTTCCTAGGACTCAAAGTTTTGCTTTTAGGAGATTCTGATGGAGAAGCTATTGCAAAAGATGGTTTGCGCAAAGATAATAAAAACCTGATTTTTCTAGTCGCTATGATTACTTTTGCAAGTTGTGGTGCTGACAATATTGGTGTTTTTGTCCCATATTTTATTACCTTAAATTTAGCGAATTTGATAGTGGCTTTACTTACCTTTCTAGTCATGATTTATCTCTTGGTTTTTTCTGCCCAAAAATTGGCACAAGTCCCTTCTGTTGGAGAAACTTTGGAAAAATATAGCAGATGGTTTATTGCCGTTGTTTATTTAGGACTGGGGATGTATATCCTGATTGAAAACAACAGCTTTAACATGCTAAGGACTGTGTTCGGCTAGGAGAAAAAATTATGAAAAAAGATAGTATCTGCCAAGTGAATATTATAAATCAGCAAAATGTTACAACCGCAACGAACTACCTTGAAAAGGAAAAAGTCCAAAAATCACTTCGTATTTTATCAAAGTTTACCGATAATAAACAGATAAATATCATCTTTTATCTCCTTGCTGTTGAAGAACTCTGTGTCTGTGATATAGCCTGTTTACTAAATCTCAGTATGGCATCTGCCTCCCACCATCTTCGTAAACTAGCCAATCAAAACATCTTGGATACTAGAAGAGAGGGGAAAATTATATATTATTTTATAAAAGATGAGGAAATCAAAGACTTTTTTAATCAACTAGGATAACAACTATTTTTACTACTTTATCATGATTATATATAGGACTTATCTATGAAATTTTTTGATAAAAATTACTCACATGAAAGACTACTCGTAGCAAATCTTTAAGAAAAAAGTATAATTTAAAGCAAAGCGACCTAGGTAATGCAGGTCAAGTTAGCCAAGTTTAAAAGGGAGAAATCTGAAAGAAAATGTATCTTTGATAGTAGTCATTTATTGTGAAATATGATATATTTATTGATTAGATGGATGAATATTTCTAAAGTTAAATAAAATATGACAGATACATGCTTTTTAGTGTATCTTGTTTGTACTCAAAATATGAAGTGACTATCCAATATTTAAGATTAATAAATATTATACGATGAGATAGAATACTACAAAATGAAAGGCAACGTAATCTGATGAAGAAAGATAGATTAATTGCATTGACAGATGCTGTTCTAGCAATTATTATGACCATTTTGATTTTAGAGTTAGAAAAACCAACGACACCAAGTCTTCAAGCTTTTTGGGATTTACGGCAAAATTTCTTTGCTTATTTTCTTTCCTTTTTCTGGTTGGGATCGTTATGGATGGCACTAAACACATTATGGGAAAAGGTTGAGAAAATTTCCTCAGAAATTATTTGGTGGAATTTGTTTCTACTCTTGGAGCGGCAGGAGTTCTCTTTGGAGAATTTCATGCCATCCAAGATACCAGTCTGAATGATGTGGTGGACCGGATCTATATAAATGTCAAGGATTTACCGTTTCAGTCCTTGGGAGCTTTAGCTAATATCCTGTCTGATGTTAAGAAGGGACTGATTCAAGACAGTCATATCTGGTCTTTCTTCCAGTCATTTTTCAAACAATATCAGTTGATAATCAGCTTAAATCAGATCTATCAGTTTGTCTATCTTTCTCTGATGGAGATCATGTCCTATCTTCACTTTGATTATTGGAAAAAACGGCTCGGTCAGGAGCTAGTATGAATAAGGAGAACAAATGAGACGTTTAAAAATGTTATGGCATATTATACAGGTTACGGGTTTTACTCGGTTTGCTCTGAGTTTTGTGACCTTTGTTTTTGGGTCAGGAGGCGTGCTTTTCCTAGTTGAACCTGCTATCACAAATTACGGAGACGGTCTTTGGTATGCTTTTGTGACTTCGACGACTGTCGGCTACGGGGATCTCCTAGCTGTGACCTTGATTGGAAGGATTACCAGTGTCTTCTTGACGATTTATGGGCTCATATTTTTTGGCTGTTTATCAGCTGTTATTATTAATTATTATACCGATTTAAATAAGGAAAGAGGAGAGGACAAATGACTGCCAATTATTCAACACGGGAATACCGTGAGAAATTATACGATGACCTTCATGTTCGATTGAGAGATACAGCGATTTTGATGTGTGCAATTTTTATTGCCTCTATCGGTCTAAATATGAATTCAACAGCTGTTATTATTGGAGCCATGTTAATTTCACCTCTCATGACACCGATTGTTGGACTGGGATTCGGTTTAGCTATTTTTGATACGCGTTTAATCAAGCAATCTCTAGAGGTTTTATTGACTCAAGTGTTGGTCAGTTTGCTTGTCTCGACTCTGTATTTCTGGATTTCTCCCTTGTCTTATGCAAGTAGCGAGTTGATCGCACGAACCTCTCCAACCATTTGGGATGTTCTCATTGCTATTGCTGGTGGGATTGCTGGTGTGATCGGTTCAAGGAAAAAAGAAGCAAACAATATCGTGCCAGGAGTAGCCATTGCTACAGCTTTGATGCCGCCTATCTGTACTGCTGGCTATGGTTTAGCTAATGGGAATGTACGATTTTTATTGGGGGCTCTCTATCTTTTCTTGATCAACTGTGTCTTTATCATGCTAGCCAACATTGTTGGAACAAGAATTTTGATGAGAAAATCTCCTTTAACTTCATTTAAAGAGCTGAGCATTAAAATGAGAATTGGCTTGATTTCTTTGATTGTATTGTTGATTCTTCCAGCTAGCTATTCGGCAGTTACTCTGACAATAGAACAAGCGCGCAAAGAAGGGATCAAACAGTTTGTAGGAAAAGAGTTCGCCAATTATACGGTTATTAATCAAGTCTACAAGTCAAGTAACAATGAATTGGTCTTGACGGTTGTTGGAGATCCGATTTCAGAAGAAGAATTAGAAACACTCCACCAAAAACAAGCCTCTTACGGTATTCAATCTGTTCAATTGAAAGTGAATCAAGTTCAGAACTCGCCAACATTAGATAGTGAAGCGACCAAGGAATTTTATGAAAACATTGACAAGTATATTGATCAAAAACTCTCTGAAAAAGATTCACAAAACGATCTCGTAAAAGAAAATGAAGCAGACAAGGATTGAGGACAATGAACTGAATCGGTTTTTACGCCGTGTTTTTCTTGTATCTTCCTCTTTCTTACTTATAGCAGGTTGTTTTTGCTTGAATAAGAAATAAATTAGAAGTTCTATCATCTAAGAAAAATGATGAAAAAAATCATTTAACTAATGGTGTGAACGTTTAGTGTTTATCAGCTCCATTCTCTGTAATTTTGGGGGTAAAATCCACACCATTTAGATAAAATTAGTTGAATTTGATTGGAAAAACGCTTTTATAAAAGCGGAGAAAAGTCTTGATATTACGCTGTTTTTAGTCCAACTGAAATTCATACTTTCCAAACCAGGTCTTAAGAAAAAAGGTAGAGAAAAAGGTAGAGTTTGGATTGAAATACAGTGCAATATATCGCATTTGGCAAAAAGAAAAAACGCTTTAAATCAGCGTTTTTCTTATGTATTGATTCGTATTGAACCCCTACTTAACTTCTGTAAACACTACGTGCTTGCGAAGTTTTGGTGAGTATTTCTTCAATTGAAGACGGTCTGGAGTGTTACGTTTGTTTTTAGAAGTAAGGTACAAGCGTTCACCAGATTCTTTGTGTTCAAGTGTGATATTTACGCGCATGGTATCTCCCTTCTATTATTCAGCTGATGCAGCTTTAGCGATTTTACGTCCTTTGTAGTATCCTTTAAGTGATACGCGGTGAGAACGTGAGTAATCTCCAGTAGTTTCGTCAAAGTTTACAGATGGAGCTGTTACTTTGTAGTGTGTACGACGTTTGTTTTTCTTCGCTTTTGAGGTGCGACGTGCAGGTACTGCCATTTTCTTTTCTCCTTTAGGTATTTAAATTCGATTCAATCTAGTGATTTTCATCAACCATACTAGGATAACACATTTTTTTTGTAAAGTAAAGTTACTTGACAAAAAAAGATAAAAAAATTAGAAGCTAGTAATCGAAATTTTCTGAAAATTCAAGAATTTTATTCTGTTCTTCATGCGGAAATTGTGCTATAATGGTAAAAACTGAAATGGGAGGGAACAAATGACAGAATTAGATACACGTCACCGCAGTAGCGTTTATGACAGTATGGTGAAATCACCAAACCGTGCCATGCTTCGTGCCACTGGAATGACAGATAAGGACTTTGAAACACCGATTGTGGGAGTGATTTCAACTTGGGCGGAAAATACACCATGTAACATTCACTTGCATGATTTTGGGAAATTGGCTAAAGAAGGTGTCAAATCTGCGGGCGCTTGGCCTGTTCAGTTTGGAACCATTACCGTAGCAGACGGGATCGCCATGGGAACGCCTGGTATGCGTTTCTCTCTAACATCTCGTGACATCATCGCGGACTCTATTGAGGCTGCGATGGGTGGTCACAACGTGGATGCCTTTGTCGCTATCGGTGGCTGTGACAAGAACATGCCTGGTTCTATGATTGCCATTGCCAATATGGATATTCCAGCTATTTTCGCCTATGGTGGTACTATTGCACCGGGAAATCTTGATGGCAAAGACATTGACTTGGTTTCTGTCTTTGAGGGTATCGGAAAATGGAACCATGGTGACATGACAGCTGAGGACGTGAAACGTCTCGAATGTAATGCCTGCCCTGGCCCTGGTGGCTGTGGTGGTATGTATACAGCTAATACCATGGCAACTGCTATCGAAGTTCTCGGTATGAGTTTGCCAGGATCTTCATCTCATCCAGCTGAATCAGCTGACAAGAAAGAAGATATCGAAGCAGCAGGACGTGCTGTTGTCAAGATGCTGGAGCTTGGTCTCAAACCATCAGATATCTTGACTCGTGAAGCTTTTGAAGATGCCATCACTGTAACTATGGCTCTCGGTGGTTCTACAAATGCCACTCTTCACTTGCTTGCCATTGCCCATGCGGCTAATGTTGACTTGTCACTTGAGGACTTCAATACGATCCAAGAGCGCGTGCCTCACTTGGCTGACTTGAAACCATCTGGTCAGTATGTCTTTCAAGACCTCTACGAAGTCGGTGGTGTCCCTGCGGTTATGAAATACCTCTTGGCAAATGGTTTCCTTCATGGCGACCGCATCACATGTACTGGTAAGACAGTCGCTGAAAACTTGGCTGACTTTGCAGACCTTACACCAGGCCAAAAAGTCATTATGCCACTTGAAAATCCAAAACGTGCAGACGGTCCGCTTATCATCTTGAATGGGAACCTTGCCCCTGATGGTGCGGTTGCTAAAGTATCAGGTGTGAAAGTGCGTCGCCACGTTGGACCAGCTAAGGTCTTTGACTCAGAAGAAGATGCTATCCAGGCTGTTCTGACAGATGAAATCGTTGATGGCGATGTAGTTGTTGTCCGTTTCGTTGGGCCTAAGGGTGGTCCTGGTATGCCTGAGATGCTATCCCTTTCATCCATGATCGTTGGTAAAGGTCAAGGAGACAAGGTTGCCCTCTTGACGGATGGACGCTTCTCTGGTGGTACTTATGGTCTGGTTGTCGGACATATCGCTCCTGAAGCTCAGGATGGTGGACCGATTGCTTACCTCCGTACAGGTGATATCGTTACGGTTGACCAAGATACCAAAGAAATTTCCATGGCCGTATCAGAAGAAGAACTTGAAAAACGCAAGGCAGAAACAACATTGCCACCTCTTTACAGCCGTGGTGTTCTCGGTAAATATGCCCATATCGTATCATCTGCTTCACGCGGAGCCGTGACAGACTTCTGGAATATGGACAAGTCAGGTAAAAAATAAACTTAAAAAGCAAGCCATTTTCGGCTTGCTTCTTTTCATCTTCAAAAGTGATTTGCCTGCTTATACTCAATAAAAATCAAAGAGCAAACTAGAAAGCTAGGCGCAGGTTGCTCAAAGCACAGCTTTGGGGTTGGAGATAAAGCTGACGTGGTTTGAAGAGATTTTTGAAGAGTATTAACGAGGTGGCAGTCCAAGGGCAATACGGCCGTAGCGACTGATTCGTGTGATCTTCCAAGCAGGCGACCAGGTAACTTCAACCTTGACATCTTCGATACCCTCGATTTGTTTCAGACCTGCGACGATTTCGATAGGCAGGCTTTCGGCGCAATCACAGGCAGTATCGGTGAAGGTCATGACAATCTTACAGAGACCTGTTTCATCCAGATTGATTTCATAAATTAAGCCCAGATTGTACACATCCAATTCCACATCTGTATCAAAAACCTTCTCTAGTTTTTCGATAATTTGGTCTTGTAAAGCCAAAGCGCGGTCATTGATTTTGATATCGTCTCTCATAACAGTCCCTCCACCTGATAAATATCCTCTATTTTCTCATAATTCTGACAATTTGGCAAGTTTTTGATGAATTTTCTGAAAAATATGATAAAATGAAGAAAATATGGAATCAAGGGGAAGTCTATGGAGCAGATTGGAAAAGTCTTTAGACAATTACGAGAGTCAAGAAATATCTCGCTGAGACAAGCAACTGGGGGACAATTTTCGCCGTCCATGTTGTCCCGATTTGAAACAGGTCAGAGTGAGCTTTCGGTGGAAAAGTTTCTATTTGCCCTAGAAAATATATCTGCTAGTGTAGAGGAAATCCTCTTTCTGGCGAGAGGTTTTCAGTATGATACAGATTCGGAGTTGAGAAAAGAAATCACAGATGTTTTGGATTTAAAGAATATAGCACCTCTTGAGGACTTATATCGCAAGGAGTATCAAAAGCATGCCCATTCTCAAAACAAACAGAAACATATTCTAAATGCCATCATTATCAAGTCTTATATGAAGAGTATGGATGAAACGGTTGAGTTAACGGCAGAGGAAGGGAAAGTCCTTCATGACTACTTGTTTTCTACTGAGATTTGGGGAATCTATGAACTCAATTTGTTCTCAGTCAGTTCTCCGTTCTTGTCTGTTTCTCTTTTTACTAGATATGTACGAGAAATGGTCCGCAAATCCGATTTTCTAATGGAAATGTCTAGTAATCGAAACCTTTTTCATACTATGCTATTGAATGGTTTTTTAGCCAGCATTGAGTGTGAAGAATTTACCAATGCCTCTTATTTTAAACGTGTCATCAAAGAGCATTTCTACAAGGAAAATGAGACCTATTTCCGAATTGTCTATTTGTGGGCTGAAGGTCTTCTTGATAGCAAGCAGGGTAGAGTCAAGGAAGGTCAGAAAAAGATGGAAGATGCTGTCCATATTTTTGAGATGCTTGGTTGTAACAAATCTGCTGAATACTACAGAAATACAACCGATTGTTGAATATCTGCAAACTAAGAAAATAATTTGAAAATTTAAGCGATAGAACTTTTGACTACTCTCAGGTCGTTACAAAAGTTCTATCGTTTCTTTGCTCATTTTGTGTGTTGCATATATTCAAAAGTTTTCCCTTTCAATTTCTAAGTGCTATACTATAGTCATACTTCATATAGGGATTATAACAAGAAGGGAGATCACCTATGAAACTATTGTTTAGAAATCAAGCTTATCGACTCTTGACTTTGTCGCGCTTCTTCAATGCCTTTGGTGCTTCGATTTTTAACCTGGTATTTATCGTTTATGCATCGACCTTGCCACAAGCCTCTTTTGCTGTTGCTATGGCGAATATTGTCATGATTCTTCCGACTCTCTTTACAGTTTTTGTAGGGATTCGGGCAGATTACACAAGGGACAAGGTCAAATGGATGGTCTATAGCGGTTTGTTTCAGGCGGTTTTATTTTTTCTGGCAGCCCTAGTTGTTCAGCAAGCTAGTCTCTTTGCCTTTTCTAGCCTGTGTTTGATCAATGTCATCAGTGATGTGATCAGTGATTTTGCTGGTGGTTTGCGCATGCCCCTCGTTAAGGAAAAAGTAGCTGAAGGGGATCTGATGGAAGCTTATTCTTTTTCCCAGTTTATCACCTATATTTCAGCTATTGGTGGTCAAGCTTTTGGAGTTTGGCTCTTAGGTCTATCGGTCAACAATTTTTCCCTTGTTGCGGGAATCAATGCCTGCTTTTTCCTAGTATCAGCCTTTATTCTCTTTTTAGGAAAAAGCAAATTGAGTCTGTCAATGTCATCTGCTGATGGTAAAAAACTAAAAAATGAGAAGCTTTCTATCAAAGACCAGTTCCTAACAATTTACCGAAATTTACGTCTCGTTTTTCTTAAAGGTGGACAGAAAAACTTTGGTTTCATGATCTTTGCTGTCTTGCTTATTAATGCCTTGGGTGGGGCTTTAGGAAGCATCTATAACATCTTCTTTTTGAGCCATTCTCTCTTGAATTTTTCTTACACAGAGGCACTATTTATCAATCAATTCTGTGTTTTAGTAGCAATCATCATCAGTAGCCTTACGGGCAATGATTATTTTGGGAAGCAGTCTTTGCCTAGATTGATGATGTGGGCGACCGTAGGACTCAGTCTAATTGGTCTAGCTAATGTATTCAATCAAGTCGTGCTTGGTTTGCTATTTCTATTTTTAACTCTGTATGTGTCTGGTAAAGTTCAACCAAAGATTAGTGCCATGCTCATGAAAAATCTAGCTCCAGATGTTCTAGCTCGTACCAGTAATTTTTTAGGTTTATTGTTTACCTTATCCATACCTGTGGGAACAGCTTGTTTTTCACTTATAGCTGTATGGAATATACAGTTGACTTGGATGCTATTTGTTGGTCTTTCCTTGCTGGCTATTCTTTTGACAGTTATTAATCTCAAAAATGATATTTGAATCCTAATTTTATTCATACTGTTTTAATCCCTCTATTTATGGTAAAATAAGACTATTAAGTTTAAAGAGGATTCCCAATGAAATTACAAAAACCAAAAGGAACGCAGGATATTTTACCTGCTGAGTCTGCCAAGTGGCAGTACGTTGAGGGCTTTGCTCGTGAAATTTTCAAGCGCTATAACTATGCGGAAGTGCGCACGCCTATTTTTGAACACTACGAGGTCATCAGTCGTTCTGTCGGGGACACGACTGATATCGTAACCAAGGAAATGTACGACTTCTATGACAAGGGTGACCGCCATATCACCCTCCGTCCAGAAGGAACTGCGCCCGTTGTCCGTTCCTATGTGGAAAATAAACTCTTCGCACCAGAAGTGCAAAAGCCAAGTAAGTTCTATTACATGGGCCCTATGTTCCGTTATGAGCGTCCACAGGCAGGGCGTTTACGCCAATTTCACCAGATTGGTGTTGAGTGTTTTGGCTCTAGCAATCCAGCTACCGATGTGGAAACCATCGCTATGGCAGCTCATTTCTTGAAAGAAATCGGCATCCAAGGTGTCAAATTACACCTCAACACTCTCGGAAATCCTGAGAGCCGTGCGGCTTATCGTCAGGCCTTGATCGACTATTTGACACCACTCAAGGAGACCCTGTCGAAGGATAGCCAACGTCGTTTGGAGGAAAATCCTCTCCGTGTCTTGGACTCTAAGGAAAAAGATGACAAGGTGGCAGTAGAGAATGCGCCGTCTATCTTGGACTTCCTTGATGAAGAAAGCCAAACTCACTTTGATGCTGTGCGTCAGATGTTGGAAAATCTGGGTGTAGACTATATCATCGATACCAATATGGTGCGTGGTCTGGACTACTACAACCACACGATTTTTGAATTCATCACTGAAATCGAGGGCAATGAATTGACCGTCTGTGCAGGAGGTCGCTACGATGGCTTGGTTGCCTACTTTGGTGGTCCTGAAACTGCTGGATTTGGTTTTGGACTTGGTGTAGAGCGCCTGCTTCTCATCCTTGAAAAGCAAGGTGTAACCCTCCCTATCGAAAATGCCCTAGATGTCTATATCGCAGTCTTGGGTGAAGAAGCAAATGTCAAGGCCTTGGAATTGGTACAAGCCCTTCGCCAACAAGGATTCAAAGCAGAACGTGACTACCTCAACCGAAAGCTCAAAGCTCAGTTCAAGTCAGCCGATGTCTTTGCGGCTAAGACCCTCATCACGCTAGGAGAGAGCGAAGTCGAAAGCAGACAAGTGACGGTTAAGAACAACCAAACACGAGAAGAAGTTCAAGTATCCCTTGAGACCATCAGCCAAAACTTCTCAGACATCTTTGAAAAATTAGGCTTTTAATAGTAGAAAAACTGGTCAGGACCTTACTCCTGACCGTTTTCTTTTGCAAAATGACAAAAATCATAAACTTTTTGACAAATATAGTTGTCAAAAAGAAAAAGATGTGTTACAATGTAAGCAAGTTAAGAGTGAAGGAGAAAGGAATGCTTAAAAATCGTTTAAAAGAGCTTCGGGCTCGCGATGGTCTCAATCAAACAGAGCTGGCCAAACTAGCTGGCGTGTCCAGACAGACCATTAGCCTACTAGAACGGGACGAATACACCCCGTCCATTGTGATCGCCCTGAAGATTTCGCAGATATTCAATGAACCAGTCGAGTCGGTATTTCGGATAGAGGAGGACGAGTGATGAACAAGTATAAAGTGATTTATTATATGAGTGTTTTTGCCTTTATTGTGAATGCTTTTGCTATGATTGGAACATTACTGGGTTGGTTCTATTTTGTTGAAAGTAAGTATTTGTTTTGGATTAATTTAGTCCTCTTGTCCATTTTCAATCGGTTGAAGAAAAAGGAGAAAAATGATGAACAAGTATAAAGTAATCTATTATGTAGTTGCCATAGCTCTATTAGTCAGCGTATTTCTACTGATTGGGATGGACCTAGGCTGGTTTAATCCATATCAAAGCGACCAATTTGTTTGGACCTACTTTGCTCTCATCCCAGTAGTTGACTGGATTGAAAAGAAATTCAAAAATCTAGCAAGTGAAAAAGGAGAATGAATATGAAAGAGTTTTTAGCGGGTTTTCAAGTCGATACTGAGCACAAAGAACTTGCGGGTGTTTGTGCAGGTTTAGGAAATTATTTTAACATTCAAGCCAATATCGTTCGTTTGGTGACAGTCTTCTTGTTTCTCTCTTCTACGGAGATTGGTATTATAACAGTAACTCTCTATGCCTATCTAGCAGGTTGGCTTGGCAATGAACCCTTGGGGGATGGAGCAAAAAAAGCTAGAAACCAAGCTATTCTCTTACTTGCTGTTTGTTTGATTTTGGTGTCACTTGGAACAGAAGGCTTGACCGCTATCTTTGAGTCAGGTAAGGACTTTGGTCAGTGGTTGGTTGGATTAGTTTAGAAAGAGGATGAATATGAAAAAGAAACGTGGATTGTTATTTTTAATGGCTTTGATCTTGGGAGGCTTCTTGGGCATGTTTGCAGAGATGTTTAAGGCCTATACCGAAAACTACGGAACCATTTTAGATGTCAAAACCGTGACTCCATGGATATCATCTATTTGTTTACTGTTAGGTTTCATTAGTATGTTTTTGACTTTCGATTTCTTAAAGAAAAGCAGAAAATTTCACTCCTTGTATCAAGAGGAAATGGATGATGATCTGAATGAAACCTATTATGTACAAATGTATCGTAATCTCGAGTTTGGAACTATTGCTTTTAATAGTGCAGGCGTAGCGATTTTTTTGGCTCTTTTCATCTCAGGTAGTGAAGTAATTGTACTAAATATCAGCTATATAACCTTATCTCTTTCTTTTTTGGCATTAGTGATGATTTTCAGTGCTCAAAAATATCTCTATAAGACCATTGCGATCGTTCGTCAGTTTGATTTGGAATTCTTCTCTACACCAAAAGATGTCTTGGACTATATAAACTCCTACGATGAAGGGGAGCGCAAGGCTAATTTGGAACAAAGTTTTCGAATTTTATTCCAATTAAACCAGTATGTCTTGCCAGCTCTCTATTTTCTAATCGTTCTCTTTTCCTTACTGACAGGAGAGATTCAGTTACTAGCCTTCTTGCTTGTAGGAGCGATCCATATTTATATCAATGTGATGCAATTACCTATGGTAAAACGTTATTTCAAATAGGAGTCTTTTATGAAATTACTTAAAAATCTTGGCTGGTTTCTTCTAGCTGTTCTATCCTTTTTCTTTGGCTATGGTCTGGTTCAGAGTACGGCGCTGTCAGCTCTTGGACTAGGGGCTTCAATCTTTGGAGTCTTACCACTTTATGTCGTCCTATCAGGGGCCTATGTTTATGGAGTTTACAGATGGTATCAGACAGAAAAGGTTAGCATCCAGACGACAGCTTTTAATCGTTATATCTGGTTGCCTACTCTGGTTTTGCTAGTGGCGATTACAGCCCAGTTCTTTTTGCCAGAAGATCCGTCAGTCAATCAACAAATCGTATCACAATTGACAGTTGCTCAGCCTGTATTTGGTTTCTTTATGGTGGTAGTCTTTGCTCCTCTGACGGAAGAACTCATCTTTAGAGGGATGCTGGCGCGCTATCTCTTTCCTAAGCAGAACAACAGCAAACAGACAGCTCTGTTTCTCCTCGTATCAAGTGTGCTTTTTGCCTTGATTCATTTTCCAGGGACTTTGCAACAGTTTTTAGTTTATGCTAGTCTGGGATTAAGTTTGGGTCTGGCTTATGTAAGCCGAAAAGGTCTTCTTTATAGTATTTCTCTCCACGCTTTGAATAATTTAATCGGCTTTTTGATGATACTCATGCTATAATAGAGTCAGGAGGTCACATGAAACGAGTAATTTTATTAGCAGTGATACAGGCGGTCGTTCTCTTCTTTATCATCGGGGCACTTGCCTATGCCTTTAAAGGCGATTTCTTTTACAACTATCTAGCAGTTGTCTTTGCGCCTATTGCAGGTGTCTTGCGTTTTGCTTCGGCTTATGCGACGGAGATTGTTCTACCTAAAAAGGCAGCTGAGATTGCTGAAAAGCGTAAAAAAGGTTAAGAATCATAAGCAGAGAATCCGATGACGTTTTCATCGGATTTTTTGTCTGTTCGTTTTGATTTCTAAAGACAATCAAACTTTTCTGCTGATTTTCATGAAGAGCCTGCGCTTTTATGGTAAAATAGTAACAGAATAAAAGAGGAGAGAAAACATGAAACGTAGTATGTATGCTGGTCGTGTTCGTGAGGAACACATCGGACAAGAAATGACCTTGAAAGGATGGGTTGGCCGTCGTCGTGACCTTGGTGGTTTAATCTTTATCGACCTTCGTGACCGTGAAGGAATCATGCAGTTGGTTATCAACCCTGAAAAAGTATCTGCAGAGGTTATGGCAACAGCTGAAAGCCTTCGTAGCGAATTTGTCATTGAGGTCACTGGACAAGTTGCTGCACGTGAGCAAGCCAATGATAAGTTGCCAACGGGTGCAGTTGAGTTGAATGTGACAGCTCTGGCAGTGCTGAATACAGCTAAAACAACACCTTTTGAGATTAAAGATGGGATTGAGGCCAATGACGATACACGTTTGCGTTACCGTTACCTTGACCTTCGTCGTCCAGAAATGCTAGAAAACCTTAAGCTTCGTGCTAAGGTGACTCACTCTATCCGTAATTACTTGGATGAGTTGGAGTTTATCGATGTGGAGACGCCATTCCTTTCTAAATCAACGCCAGAAGGGGCGCGTGACTATTTGGTGCCATCTCGTGTCAATAAAGGGCATTTCTACGCTCTTCCTCAAAGTCCACAAATCACTAAGCAACTCTTGATGAATGCTGGATTTGACCGTTACTACCAAATCGTTAAATGTTTCCGTGATGAGGACTTGCGTGGTGACCGTCAGCCTGAGTTCACCCAGGTCGACTTGGAAACATCCTTCCTTACGGAGCAGGAGATCCAAGATATTACAGAAGGATTGATTGCGCGCGTGATGAAAGAAACAAAAGGCATCGACGTGACGCTTCCATTTCCTCGTATGAAATACGATGATGCGATGGCTCTTTACGGTTCTGACAAGCCTGATACCCGTTTTGACATGTTGCTTCAGGACTTGACAGAAGTTGTCAAGGGTGTTGATTTTAAAGTCTTCTCAGAAGCGCCTGCTGTTAAAGCCATTGTAGTCAAAGGAGCTGCAGACAACTACTCACGTAAAGACATTGACAAGATGACCGAAGTAGCTAAACAGTACGGTGCTAAAGGTCTTGCTTGGGTCAAGGTTGTGGATGGAGAATTAAACGGACCAGTTGCCAAGTTCTTGACTGGGATCCAAGCAGACTTGACTGCAGCACTTGGTCTTGAAGATAAGGATTTGGTTCTCTTTGTGGCGGATACGCTTGAAGTGGCGAATGCAACACTAGGTGCCCTTCGTGGACGTATTGCCAAAGAGCTTGGCTTGATTGATAACGATAAGTTCAACTTCCTTTGGGTGGTTGATTGGCCAATGTTTGAATGGTCTGAAGAAGAAGACCGCTACATGAGCGCCCACCATCCATTTACCCTTCCACAGGAAGAAACAGCTCACGAATTAGAAGGTGATTTGGCTAAGGTTCGTGCCATTGCTTACGATATCGTCTTGAACGGTTATGAGCTTGGTGGTGGTAGCCTTCGTATCAACCAAAAAGACCTTCAAGAACGCATGTTTAAGGCTCTTGGTTTCTCGGCTGAAGAAGCAAATGACCAGTTTGGTTTCCTTCTTGAAGCCATGGACTATGGTTTCCCACCACACGGTGGTTTGGCGATCGGACTTGACCGTTTTGTGATGCTCTTAGCAGGAGAAGAAAATATCCGTGAAGTCATTGCCTTTCCTAAGAACAACAAGGCAACCGACCCAATGACACAAGCTCCATCAACAGTCGCTCTCAAACAACTAGAGGAACTCAGCTTACAAGTAGAAGAAGATGAAACAAGCAAAACAAATTAAGCGGTGCCGCTATTATCTGCGCCGCTTTGCTTATCAGATAAAAATCTTACGAGTTTTACAAAGTATCTCTCGAGAAAAATATGATGAGAAAGTATCGGCCTCTCTGGTTTATGGCTTTTTGTCAGCGGTAGCAGTCAATTTCTTTTTTCAACCAGGGCACGTTTACTCCAGTGGTGCGACGGGTCTGGCACAGATTATCTCTGCTTTGAGTAATCACTGGTTTGGTTTTTACATTCCGATATCGCTAACCTTTTATGCTATCAATTTTCCGTTGATGATTTTGGCTTGGTATCAGATTGGGCATAAGTTTACAATCTTTACCTTTATCACAGTATCCATGAGTTCCCTCTTTATCCAGCTTGTGCCAGTTGTGACCTTGACAGAGGATCCCATTATCAATGCTCTCTTTGGGGGTGTTGTCATGGGCTTGGGGATCGGCTTTGCTTTACGCAATAATATTTCCAGTGGAGGTACAGATATTGTCAGCCTGACCATTCGCAAGAAAACAGGGAAAAATGTCGGTAGTATTTCTTTCTTAGTGAATGGGACGATTATGCTGATAGCAGGTTTGACCTTTGGTTGGAAATACGCTCTCTACTCCATGATTACCATATTTGTCTCCAGTCGTGTGACAGACGCGGTCTTTACCAAGCAAAAACGCATGCAGGCCATGATTGTGACCAATAATCCTGATAAAGTAATTGCAAAAATCCATAAAAAATTGCACCGCGGAGCAACTATGATCCACGATGCAGAAGGAACCTATAATCATGAGAGAAAAGCAGTCTTGATTACGGTTATCACACGAGCAGAGTTTAATGATTTTAAACACATCATGAAACAGGTTGATCCGACAGCCTTTGTCTCTGTATCAGAAAATGTCCACATCCTAGGACGATTCGTAGAAACAGACAATTAATAATACTCAAAAGACCAGCCGCAAGGCTGGTCTTTATTTTTCGATAATTTTGTGTTCAATCAACTGACGGTAACAAATCTGTTTATTGTTTTTAGCATCGTTGATGATCTGAAGAATGGTTTCAAAGGAAACGCGCCCAAGTTCCAGACTATTGATATCCACATAAGCTACAAGATCAAGTCGAGGATTGACAGAGTCGAAACTCAAGACAGGAACTTTTAGCTGATACTTACTGATATAGTCACAAACTCCTTCTGCAAGGAGACTATCGGTTGTGATGATAGCGTCAATCTGCGGATCGTGATTGAACAGGAGTTCACTGAACTGATACCCTTTTTCTTCTAGAAATTCGGTCGCAAAGTAGGTTAAGTTGGTATCAATCGGAAGTTGGTGTTGTTTGAGTGCGGACTCATAGCCAGTTAGACGATCTTGCGTTACGAAGAGTCGCTTTGTACCCCCGATAAAGGCAATTCGTTTGCATCCTTTTTTGATGAAATACTCTGTCGCATCAAAGCCAGCTTGGACATTGTCATTATCAACAAGAGGGATAAAGGGTGAAGTGGATTTTCCGAGAATGAGGAAAGGGAACTGCTCATCAGCTACTAGCTTGACCAGAGGGTCTTCTTCCTCAGCGTAGAGGAAAATCAAACCGTCAACACGCTTGCCATAAACCATCTGAGAAATCGCATTGAGACGTTCTTTCTCATCTTTCCCCGTTGCAATCTGAATAGCGTAGTGGTTTTCAGACGCAACTTGGGCGATACCTCGAAGGACAGATGGGAAGAAAGGATTTTGGTAAAAGGCATCCGAGTCGTCAGGCAATACCAAACCGATAACCTGAGTATAGCTGCTAACTAGGCTACGAGCATTGAGATTGGGATGGTAGTTGAGTTCCTTCATAGCCTTGCGAACTCGTTTTTTGGTTTCATCACTAATCGTTGATTTGTTTTGAATAACACGGGTTACGGTTGAAGGTGAGACACCTGCAGCCTTGGCCACATCTTTAATCGTAACGGGCATAAAAATCTCCTATTTATGATAATCTGGATCGCGGTAATGTGTTTTATAAAAGATGGTGACCAGATAAAGAACAAAAAGAATGTTTTGTACAGTGATAAGGGTTGTCATATTTTGGCCAAAAAGTCCCAAAACAAGCGTAATCAGAGTTGGTAATCCTAAACAGTTCAAGATAAAATGGTAGCACTCTTTAAAGCTCCTAAATGAAAAGAGGCGTGATTTTTTGGTGATATAAAGGAGAAGACTAGCTCCAAGAGAGACAATGAAGAAATTCAATCCAAAGAGGAAGCTAGCACCAAGGACGAGAAAGAGACTGATATAGACACGGTTCTGTTGGTACCAGTCTTTAGAAATAGCCTGGGTTAAAGTTTCCTTACTCTGGAAACTCTCCGTTTGAATGGCGTGGTAGCGAATGCGGGTCAGTTCCTTGCTTTCCTTGCTGATGATGAGTTCTTCAGTATCAAAATGAAGTTGCAAATCCTTTGGCAATTCCTTACTTGGACTTGGACCAATCAGAAGAGAAGCTTGCTGATTTTTAGTTCCAGCATAGCTCAGTTTTCCATCTACTATCTGCGCATTCTCCGACAAATCCATGATTGCTTCATCTGTCAGGGGTGTGTAGACATTATCGATAAAGGTATCCAGTGGATACGTTTCCTGTGAGCTGTTTTGAATGGCAATTGGAATCATGGACAAGCTGATGAGGAAAATGCTAGTAAAGAGGAGTTGAAACCAGTTGAGTCCAAAACGTTTTGACAGGGGCTTACGAAATCCCCAAATACTTGAAAAATATGAAAATGGATATGGAAGCATTTGTATCTTTCTAAAAGGTGTTTTCTATATGAGTATTATTATATAGAGAAATGTGCTTTATTTCAAGTCTAGTAGATAAATTGCTTACTGAAAAGCTGATTTTGCTACTATTTGCGGTCTTGTGTCTAATCTTTCAACTTTAGAAACAAGATCAAAATGAAAAAGGGTGGCGGGGATAAATTATCCCTTGTCGCCACCACTTGTAAGTCCTGAAACAAAGTTCTTTTGTAAGAAGAAGAAGAGAATACAGATTGGAAGGGCGATGAGGATAGCACCTGCTGAGAAGTAGGCAATCTTCAAGTTTTTCACATTGCTGACAAAGGTCTGTAGACCAACGGCAACTGTAAAGTATTCTTTCTCACGAAGCAAGAAACTAGAGAGGATATAGTCTCCGAAAGGTCCCATGAAGGCCCAGAGCGCTTGTACTGCAACCATTGGACGAACGAGTGGGAGAACAATTTGCCAGAAGCGACGGAAGTGTCCTGCACCATCTAGTTTTGCTGATTCATCAAGAGACATCGGTACTGTGTCGAAGTAGCCTTTCATCAACCAAGCATTCATCGGGATACCTCCACCAACATAAAGGAAGATGAGGAACCAGCTTTGGTTAAGGGCATTCAACATAAGGGCCATAACGAAGAAGGCTGTCAAAGCGGCCATAGTTGGCACCATTTGGATGATCAAGAAGAAGACCAAACTTTGTTTACGAGCCAAGAAGTTGTAACGGCTGTAGGCATAACCAGCAAGTACGATGATACTTGTTTGAACAGCCATTGTAATCAAGGCGATAATCAAAGTGTTGAGGTACCAAGTGCCGTACAAGGTTTCAGTGAAGAGCCCTTGGAAGTTGGCAAAGCTAAAGTCGACGTTAGCATCTAGTTTAAAGGCTACCACGTTACCAGACTTGAAGGCTGACATAATGGTGATCAAAAGTGGATAAATAATGACGATTGATAAGCCAATCAAGTAGAGGTAAGTGAGGGTTTGAGTCAGTCTACGTTTGAGTTTGATTGAGTTATTCATCTTAGACGTCCTCCATATCAAATGCGTGTAGTTTCTTGAATGCGATCATAGAGATAGAGATGACAATGATAGAGATGATCAAGGTAACAGCTGCCGCCATAGAGTATTGAGGAGATGTACCTGTTGTCAAACGATAAATCCATGAGATCAAGATATCAGTTGAACCGGCTCCACCACCAACGCTACCAGGACCTCCGCCGTTGAAGAGGTACATGATAGAGAAGTTGTTAAAGTTGAAGGTGTATTGGCTGATCAATGTTGGAGCTGCAACAGCCAAAATCATAGGGAAAGTGATGTTGCGGAATTTTTGCCAAGCATTGGCACCATCGATGTAAGCCGCTTCGTAGAGGTCGTTAGGAATCGACTGCAAGATACCCAAAGTCAAAACGTAGATGTATGGGAATCCTAGCCAACCTTGCATCATAATCAAGGCAATCTTAGTCCAAGTTGGGTCTGTTTTCCAAGGGATAAGCGCTCCGTCAAGGAAAGGAAGGACCTTAGCCAAGATAGGCAATACTTGAGTGTTGATCGCTCCGACACTATCGTTAAACATGTTTGAGAATGTCAAGATAGTGATGAAGGCTGGAACAGCCCAAGGAAGAAGGAAAATAACACCAAAGATACGTTTTCCTTTGATAAATGGTTGGTTAGCAATGATCGCTGTGAAGATACCAATCACAATCTGCAAAGTAGAAGCAGACAAGGCCCAGATGATGGTCCAAGAAAGAACCGCACCGAAGGCTGAACGGAAGGTACTTAAGCTCCAGATATTTGTAAAGTTAGTCAAACCAACCCAGTCCAACAATTTGTTTGGTGGCAAGTGTTGGAAGTCATAGTTGGTAAAGGCAATCATCAAGGTTACGATAACTGGGAAGATAATTGCAAATGTCATTGCTACATACGATGGGATAATCAAAAGGTATGGGAATCCATTCTCATAAATACCTTTGATCATATCTTTAAAAGTACGTGGGACAGGAATTCCATTGTTAATACGTTTTGCGATTGTATATGCATCTTTAATATTTGAGAAATAAAAGAGCACATAAACGACTACAAAGATTAAATGGAAGGCACCACGAATCAGCATAAAGAGGGAATTATCACGACCTGGCTTGTCACCAAGAGTGATCAAATTGTGCAATTCCGGCGCAGCAAGTGCTAGGAAATAAAGAACAAATACGATAGTTACACCAAGGAATATAAAACCTTTGGCTTTTTGTTTATTGTAAATCTGTCCTAACCCAGGAATGATAGACAGCAGGGCTGCTTTACTAGGTTGTTGCTTTTCCATAATAACTCCTTTCATAGGATACTGGTTTTTAATCAAAAACTAAACTATATATGTTTTTTTATTGATAAATTCAAAGGGGGATTTGTATTCTCCCCCCTTGTAACGAATTCAATTATTCACCAAATTTTTGTTTGATTGTTTCTTTGATCAATGTTACAGCATCGTTAGCAGCTGTCTTAGCATCTTTTTTACCACTTACAGCATCAAAGAGCATTGTTTTAGCTGGATCCCAAACAGCTGACATTTGAGAAATGTTTGGCATTGGTTGAGCGTTCTTGAACTGTTTGATAACAGCTGTTGTCAACTCATCGTTTTTACCTTCAGCGTATGAACGAGCTTCAGTGTTAGCTGGGATTTCGTTAGTTGCATCGTAGAATGCTTTTTGTTGTTCAGTTGAAACAAGGAAGTCTACAAATTTTTGTGCAGCTTCAAGGTTCTTAGTGCTTGATGGGATGATCCAAGCTTTACCACCACCGAATGGTGTGTATTCTTTACCATTTGGAAGAGTTGGAATAGTAGCAACACCGTAGTTTACTTTAGCATCTTTGAATGCTTGAGCTTTCCAAGGACCGTCGATGATAGCAGCTGTTTTACCTTCTTGGAATTGAGTTTGGATCAAGTTTGCAGCACCTTCAGTATCTTGCATACCTTTAGGCCATTTTTCATACCAAGATTTAGCGTAGTTGACACCAGTGATAGAACCGTCGTTTGCAAGACCGATGTCTTTAGCGTCTTTACCGTTTTGTCCGAATACGTAACCACCGTTACCAGCAAGAAGTCCGTAAGCGTAGTAGAAGTTTGTCCAGTCAGCTAGGAATGCAGTAGTTTTGCCATCTTCACCAGCGAAAGCGTATTTGCTGTCTTTAGCAAGTTCTTCTAATTCAGCAAAAGTTTTTGGAGCTTCTTTTAGCAAGTCTTTGTTGTAGTACATAACAAGTGACTCAATAACGGCAGGAGCACCGTAAACTTTACCGTCAGCAGCTGTTACAAGAGATTTAGTTTTATCATCTGTTTTAGCGCCGTCGCTCAAAGTAACTTCTGAAAGTTGTCCGTCAGTACCAAGGCTACCTACGCGGTCGTATGGTGCCATCATAACGTCAGCAGCTTGACCTGATTGGTTGTCAAGTGAAAGTTTGTCAAGTCCACCAAGTTGGTCACCTGATTTGATGTTAACTTTTGTACCTGATTCTTTTTCGTAAGCTTTTGCAGCAGATTCAGCGAAGGCTTTATATTGGTCTTCAACGTAGAAAGTAAGTTCTTTTGCTTCTGAAGAGCTAGTATCAGCAGCTTTGTCAGCAGATTTGCTTCCGCAAGCTACCAAGAGCAAGCTAGCGAGAGTAGCAGTTCCGAGCACAGCAGCGCTCTTCATGAATTTAGATGACATAGTGTATTCCTCCTAAAGAATAACAGTATAATTTATTTAGAAAACGCAAACGTTTTCTTTTATGAGCCTAGTATAGCACAAATAGAAAACGGTTGCAAGCTTTTTTAAAAAGTTTTTTAAAAAAATTTTAAGGTTTCAAACATTTGTTAAAGCTTATATATAGGAAAGAACTTAAAATGTTTGTTTTTTTGAATTGAAAATATATTAGGAAAACGATTGCGTAAATTCGGCTCGGTTTTTCAGAAAATAGAGCAGATATTGGGAATGAATTATCTTAAATCAGAAAATCTTTAAAATTTTTTCGCTTATTTCATAAAATATCAGTGGCAACAAGTTTTGTTTGATTAAAATAATTCAAAAAATTTTTTTAAAAACGCTTGCATTTGTGTTTAAAATACGCTATACTTAACTTAACGCAAACGTTTGCGCCTTGTTGCGCAACGTTTTATAACAAACACATGAGGTGCTATTATGAAAAAACGTCAAAGTGGTGTGTTGATGCACATCTCTTCTCTACCAGGAGCATACGGGATTGGATCATTTGGTCAGACTGCCTATGATTTCGTCGACTTCTTGGTTCGTACCAAGCAACGTTACTGGCAAATCCTCCCTCTTGGGACAACCAGCTATGGAGATTCTCCATACCAATCATTCTCAGCCTTTGCTGGGAATACGCATTTTATCGACCTTGATATCTTGGTAGAGCAAGGCTTGTTGGAAGCTAGCGATCTTAAAGGTGTTGACTTTGGTAGTGATGCATCGGAAGTCGACTATGCGAAGATTTATTACGCACGTCGTCCGCTTTTAGAAAAGGCAGTTAAACGTTTCTTGGAAGTGGGAGACGTCAAAGCTTTTGAGAAGTTTGCTCAAGACAACCAATCATGGCTTGAACTCTTCGCAGAATATATGGCGATTAAAGAGCATTTTGACAATCTTGCTTGGACAGAATGGCCAGATGCAGATGCTCGTGCTCGCAAAGCTTCAGCACTTGAAAGCTACCGTGAGAAATTGGCAGACAAGTTGGTTTACCACCGTGTGACTCAATATTTCTTCTTCCAACAATGGTTGAAATTGAAAGCCTACGCTAACGACAACCACATCGAAATTGTTGGAGACATGCCTATCTACGTTGCGGAAGATTCAAGCGACATGTGGGCAAATCCACATCTCTTCAAGACAGATGCCACTGGTAAAGCAACTTGCATCGCAGGATGCCCACCAGATGAGTTTTCTGCCACTGGTCAGCTTTGGGGAAACCCAATCTATGACTGGGAAGCAATGGACAAAGACGGGTACAAATGGTGGGTTGAACGCTTGCGTGAAAGCTTCAAAATCTACGATATCGTTCGTATCGACCACTTCCGCGGTTTCGAATCTTACTGGGAAATTCCTGCTGGTTCCGATACAGCAGCACCTGGTAAATGGGTGAAAGGTCCAGGCTACAAACTCTTCGCAGCCGTTAAGGAAGAGCTTGGTGAGCTAAACATCATCGCAGAAGACCTTGGTTTCATGACAGATGAAGTTATCGAGTTGCGCGAACGTACTGGCTTCCCAGGGATGAAGATTCTTCAATTTGCCTTCAACCCAGAAGACGAAAGTATCGATAGCCCACACTTGGCACCTGCTAACTCTGTTATGTACACAGGAACACACGATAACAATACAGTTCTTGGTTGGTACCGTAATGAGATCGATGATCCAACTCGTGAGTACATGGCGCGTTACACCAACCGTAAAGAGTATGAAACAGTGCCGCACGCAATGCTTCGTACAGTATTTTCATCAGTGAGCTTCATGGCTATTGCAACCATGCAAGACTTGCTAGAACTAGATGAGGCGGCTCGCATGAACTACCCATCTACTCTTGGTGGAAACTGGTCATGGCGTATGACAGCAGACCAACTCACACCAGCTGTTGAAGAAACTTTGCTTGACTTGACTACAATTTATCGCCGAATTAATGAAAATTTGGTAGAATTAAAGAAATAAGACAATATCAGGAGACACAAAAATGTTACCATTAAAAGAATTTGTACAAAAGCGTTACAATAAAACTATTGCAGAATGTAGCAATGAAGAGCTTTACCTTGCTCTTCTCAACTACAGCAAGCTTGCTAGCAGCCAAAAACCAGTCAACACTGGTAAGAAAAAAGTTTACTACATCTCAGCTGAGTTCTTGATTGGTAAACTCTTGTCAAACAACTTGATCAACCTTGGTCTTTACGACGATGTGAAAAAAGAACTTGCAGCTGCAGGTAAAGACTTGATCGAAGTCGAAGAAGTAGAATTGGAACCATCACTTGGTAACGGTGGTTTGGGACGTTTAGCAGCCTGTTTTATCGACTCAATCGCTACACTTGGTTTGAATGGTGACGGTGTTGGATTGAACTATCACTTTGGTCTTTTCCAACAAGTTCTTAAAAACAACCAACAAGAAACGATTCCTAATGCTTGGTTGACAGAGCAAAACTGGTTGGTTCGCTCAAGCCGTAGCTACCAAGTGCCATTCGCACACTTTACCTTGACATCTACTCTTTACGATATCGACGTACCTGGTTACAAGACAGCTACTAAAAACCGCTTGCGTTTGTTTGACTTGGATTCAGTTGATTCTTCTATCATCGAAGATGGTATCAACTTTGACAAGACGGATATCGCTCGCAACTTGACTCTTTTCCTTTACCCAGACGACAGCGACAAGCAAGGTGAATTGCTCCGTATCTTCCAACAATACTTCATGGTTTCAAACGGCGCGCAATTGATCATCGACGAAGCAATCGAAAAGGGAAGCAACTTGCACGACCTTGCGGACTACGCAGTTGTACAAATCAACGATACTCACCCATCAATGGTGATCCCTGAATTGATCCGTCTTTTGACTGAACGTGGTATCGAACTTGATGAAGCAATCTCTATCGTTCGTAGCATGACTGCCTACACGAACCACACAATCCTTGCTGAAGCCCTTGAAAAATGGCCTCTTGAATTCTTGGAAGAAGTGGTTCCTCACTTGGTACCAATCATCAAAGAATTGGACCGTCGTGTGAAAGCAGAATACAAAGACCCAGCTGTTCAAATCATTGATGAAAACGACCGTGTACACATGGCTCACATGGATATCCACTATGGATACAGCGTAAACGGGGTGGCAGCACTCCACACTGAGATCTTGAAGAATTCAGAGTTGAAAGCTTTCTACGACATCTACCCAGAAAAATTCAACAACAAAACAAACGGTATCACATTCCGTCGTTGGCTCATGCATGCCAACCCAAGACTATCTCACTACTTGGATGAGATTATTGGAGAGGGATGGCACCATGAAGCAGATGAGCTTGAAAAACTCTTGTCTTACGAAGACAAAGCAGCTGTCAAAGAAAAATTGGAAAGCATCAAGGCTCACAACAAACGTAAATTGGCTCGTCACTTGAAAGATCACCAAGGTGTGGAAATCAATACAAACTCTATCTTTGATATCCAAATCAAACGTCTTCACGAGTACAAACGCCAACAAATGAACGCTTTGTATGTCATCCACAAATACCTTGATATCAAGGCTGGTAACATCCCTGCTCGTCCAATCACAGTCTTCTTTGGTGGTAAAGCAGCTCCTGCCTACACAATCGCCCAAGACATCATTCACTTGATCCTTTGCTTGTCAGAAGTGATTGCAAATGATCCAGAAGTAGCTCCACACTTGCAAGTGGTTATGGTTGAAAACTACAACGTTACTGCAGCAAGCTTCCTTATCCCAGCATGTGATATCTCAGAACAAATCTCACTTGCTTCTAAAGAAGCTTCAGGTACTGGTAACATGAAATTCATGTTGAACGGTGCTTTGACTCTTGGTACTATGGACGGTGCTAACGTGGAAATCGCTGAGTTGGTTGGCGACGAAAACATCTATATCTTTGGTGAAGATTCAGAAACTGTTATCGACCTTTACGCAAAAGCAGCTTACAAATCAAGCGAATTCTATGCTCGTGAAGCTATCAAACCTTTGGTTGACTTCATTGTGAGCGATGCTGTTCTTGCAGTAGGTAAGAAAGAACGCTTGGAACGTCTTTACAACGAATTGATCAACAAAGACTGGTTCATGACTCTCCTTGACTTGGAAGACTACATTAAAGTCAAAGAGCAAATGCTTGCTGACTACGAAGACCGTGACGCATGGTTGGATAAAGTCATCGTTAACATTGCCAAAGCAGGATTCTTCTCATCTGACCGTACAATCGCTCAGTATAACGAAGATATCTGGCACTTGAACTAAGATACAAATTTATACTAATACATTTTGTAAAAAAGCGAGTTTCGATTGAAATTCGCTTTTTTTGAATAATGTTGATTTGAATCAATCTGGTCTAAAAAGAGAGAAATCATAGACGTATTGAAGGTTTAACACTCTCTTTCAACCTCATGCTTCTTCTTAGTTGATTACCTCATATTTCTTGTATTCGCTTACACGAAGTGTTATAATATGATTGCAGGAAAGAAGGTGTTCTTATGTGGAAAAAATATTTTTCAAAATATAAATGGACTGATTTATTTTGGATACTATTTGTGATTTGGTCATGCCTTTATATGGGTAATAGTAGTTCCTTTCCACTGACTCATCAAGAAATCTCTTTTCATGGATGTTGTTATGGGGCATCACTTGCCTCATTTCACTTGCTATTTATTGATAAATTTGTTATTTCGAATCGAAAATAAATGGAGAGGTTAAAATTTTTTCCACTTTTCGGATAGACAGTTGAAAAATCGCGATTTATACCCACACCTCAAGAGGAGGTGTGGGTTTTGTCTTATTGAAAGATTTATTTACACTGCTTTCCCAACTAAAATCTCTGCTTCGATGGTAATCTCAGTCAACTGACTCCAGTCAATCTTGGTTTGGTCAACGTGAAAGAGGAGAGGCGTCATGGCAAGCAGGGCTTGGCGTTGCTCAGCCGAGATAGGTTTTGTTAAGGAAGCAATCTGACTAGATTGGATGCTGAAATGTTCCTGGAAATGTTCCTTGATATCTTGGTTGGAATAATCCTTCTTTGTCAGCTGGTCCTGCACCATTTGACGGATTTCTTTGAGGTGATTTTCAGTTGGGATGACCTTGATCAAAATACCGTCTTTGGATAAAACGCGACGGAATTCCCCATAGTTGGCAGGCGAGAAGATATCAAGCAGGATATCCATGCTGGCGTCTTTTATAGGAAGACGAGCCAGGTCGCCGACAAACCAGTTGACCGCCCAGTTTGGTTCGCTCTTGGCAGCGATTTGAACGGAATCTTTTGAAATATCAAAGGCGTAAAAGGTTTTGTCAGAGTGACTTTCTTGGAGTTTACGAGAGTAGAAACCTTCGCCACAACCGATATCCAAGACTGTTTTTGCGGATGGATTAGTTGTTAGTAAGTCCGAGATACCTTCTAAAATAGCCTGATAAAAACCAGCTTCAAGAATTTGCTGGCGGTTTTGGAAGTTTTCCTTGTCGTAGTTGGCAGATTGCTTGATTTGCGGAGCCAAGTTGACATAGCCGAATTTTGCCAGATCAAAAGAATGGCGGTTGCTACACTTGAGGCTAGACTCTACCAAGGCCAGATTTTCTTGGCAGATAGGGCAGAAAAAGGCAGTCGCAGAAGCAAAACGCTGAAGTTTGGGTTTGAGGTTTGTATTCATAGTTTAAGTGTATCAAAAGAGGCAAATGAAAGCAACTTTAGAAATAAGTAGATGGGAGATTCAGTAGAAATAAAACTAATTCTCCAATTTATAGAATAAAATTGCTTTTATATCTAAATTTCTATATAATAATGATAAGGAGGAAATAAGTATGTTAAAAGAAGTATTAACCGTTGCAAAAGTTGCGAAAAAATCATCACTCTTTTTGGGTGGTGTCGCATTTGGTACCCTTGGTTTGAAAATCTTGGCAAGTAAGGAAGCTAAAAAAGGTTATTCTAAAGCTTTGGCTAAGGCTTACAAGTTGAAAGACGGGCTAGATGCATCTGTTTCTGTTGTGAAACAACATGGAGACGATGTCTTGCAAGATGCCAAATATTTGTACGAGCAAGAGAAAAAAGAAGAGCAATTAGATAGCCTTATAGGAGAATAATATGTCTTTTAAAGTGCTACATAGAGGATACCAACATATCCGACTATCATCTTCTTTTTCACTCACCTTGGATATTCAAGACTATCTTCGTTCCTTGGCGAGAGATGAAAAGGGGATTGAGTCTATCCAGTTTTACATGGATCAACAGCACTTTACTCTACGCATAAAAGAAGGCTTTTCTGTATTAGATAATGCAGAAGCCTTTTTAAAAAGAATTGATAAAGGGAAAGTTTCTGAGTTGATGACTCTTCCCATTCGTAGAGAAGAGAGTGCTTATTCTATTGTTTCAGGTGCAGCGATTAAGCGTGTACTTTTTCGTAGTTTTGTGCCGTATCCTATTCGCTATATATGGACTTGTTATCAGGCTTTGGGTTATATTAGAGAAGCCTATCAAACACTAGCGCGTAAGGAACTAACGATGGAAGTCTTGGACTGTTCGGCGATTTTATTGTCCTTGTTTATGAACCAATCCAAGACAGCTAGCAATATCATGTTTATGCTTGATTTGGGGAATCATTTAGATCAGTGGTCTTTGAAAAAAACTGCAACAGATTTAGAACAAAGCCTTCTTGCAAAAGAGAGCGACGTATTCTTAGTACAGGGCGATACGGTTGTTAGTATCAAGAGTTCCGATGTTCAAATAGGAGATGTCTTGGTCCTATCTCAAGGAAATGAAATTCTGTTTGATGGACAAGTAGTTTCAGGTTTAGGTATGGTCAACGAAAGTTCCTTGACGGGAGAGAGTTTTCCAGTTGAAAAAAGAGAGTCTGATTTGGTTTGTGCAAATACAGTATTAGAAACTGGAGAGTTACGCATTCGTGTAACCGATAATCAGATGAACAGCCGGATTTTACAACTGATTGAGTTAATGAAGAAATCTGAAGAAAACAAGAAAACGAAACAACGCTATTTCATCAAGATGGCGGATAAGGTCGTCAAATATAATTTCTTGGGGGCTGGGCTAACTTACCTATTAACAGGTTCTTTTTCTAAGGCTATTTCTTTCCTATTAGTCGATTTCTCCTGCGCTTTGAAAATCTCTACTCCTGTAGCTTATTTGACAGCTATCAAGGAGGGGTTGAACCGTGAAATGGTGATTAAGGATGGGGATGTTCTGGAGAAATATCTGGAAGTTGATACTTTCTTGTTTGATAAGACGGGAACAATCACAACTAGTTATCCTATAGTTGAAAAGGTGTTACCTTTTGGGGACTATAGTGAGGAAGATATTCTCAGAATCAGTGCCTGTCTTGAGGAACACATTTATCATCCTATTGCTAATGCCATCGTCAAGCAAGCTGAGATAGAGGGAATTGAACATGAGGAAATGCATGGGAAACTCCAATATATTGCAAGCAAGGGGATCAAATCTCATATAGATGGCCAACCAGTTCTTATTGGGAATTATGTCTTGATGCAGGATGAGCAGATTCATATCAGTTCAGAACAAAATGCTTTAATTGAAGAGTACAAGAGTCACTACAATCTCTTATTCTTGGCTTATCAGAATGAATTGATTGGAATGTTCTGCATTCATACTCCTTTGAGAAAAGAAGCAAAAGCAGCCTTGGAGAAACTTAAGGCACAAGGGAAAAAATTGATTCTGGCAACAGGGGACACCTTGGTTAGGACAGAGGAATTAGTCAAAGATTTGCCCTTTGATCAGGTCTATACAGACTTGAAACCTGATGGGAAATTTGAGTTAGTAGAGGAACTGCAGAAAGCAGGTCACACGATTTTGATGGTTGGAGATGGATTGAATGACTCAGCGGCTCTAACCCTATCAGATATCGGTGTGGTGATGAATGAGAGTGCAGATATTTCTAAGCAGATGAGCGATATCTTATTGTTAGATAATCGTTTGGATTTCTTCCAAGAGTTGGATTGGCTATCATCATCTTTGCAAACACTCATCAAGAAGAATATTCAAGATACCGTTGTCGTAAATAGTAGTTTGATTGGCTTTGGCTTGTTTAATTGGCTCAGTCCTTCAAACCTCTCTATCCTACATAATCTAACAACCTTACGCATAGTCCTGCGTAGCCTGTCTATTAAGGGATAGGTGGGGACTATTCACAGCAAAAAGGAGTTACCTTTCTCGAGGGTAACTCCTTTGTTTATAGGTAAATGTTTAACAATTTAGTAAGTCAACACGAAGTATTTTTTCTTCCCGCGGCGGATAACAGTTAGTTCGTTTTCTAACTTATCTGCGTCACTCAAGACATAGTCAAGGTCTTGGATACGGTCGCCGTTGACGTAGATGGCTCCATTTTGAACATCTTCACGGGCTTGGCGTTTGGAGTTCACCACACCAGATGACACGAGGAGTTCCACGATATTGTGGTTTTCGTCAGCTTGGACTTGGTAGTTTGGCACTCCACGAAGTCCTTGTTTGAGTTCTTTGACAGAAAGGTTTTTGATGTTTCCAGCAAAGAGTTGCTCAGTGATGTTAAGAGCTTCTTTGTAAGCTTCTTCTCCGTGAACAAGAGTCACGACTTCACGAGCCAAGACTTTCTGAGCCAAGCGTTCGTGTGGAGCTGCTTCAAACTGTTTGCGGATGTCTTCAATCTCATCGAGTGACAAGAAGGTAAAGATTTTCAAGAAGCGAACAGCGTCTGCATCCATGACGTTCATCCAGAATTGGTACATTTCGTATGGGGAAGTCTTTTCAGGATTGAGCCAGACTGCGTTTCCTTCTGATTTACCAAATTTCTTACCAGTTGCGTCTGTGATGAGGGGAACTGTGATAACGTGACCAGTCTTGTCAGCCTTACGACGAAGCAATTCGGTACCAGCAGTCATATTTCCCCACTGGTCAGAACCACCGATTTGTAGCGTTACGTTGTGCTCTTGGTTAAGGACAAAGAAGTCATAACCTTGCATGATTTGGTAGGCAAACTCAGTGTAAGAAATCCCTGTCTCGATCCGTTTCTTCACAGACTCCTTACTCATCATGTAGTTGACAGTGAAGTATTTTCCGATATCACGGAGGAAGTCAATGAAGCTGATGCTGCCAAACCAGTCGTAGTTGTTGACCATGACAGCTTTATTTTCACCATTTTCAAAGTCAAGAAAACGAGAAAGTTGTCCTTGGATAGACTTGACCCAGCCCTCTACTGTGTCTTTTGTTTGGAGACTACGCTCAGCATCTTTGAAGGACGGATCTCCGATGAGACCTGTAGCACCGCCAACGAGCGCATAAGGTTTGTGACCTGCTAATTGCAAACGACGACTGGTCAAGATTGCGACAAGGTGACCTAGGTGAAGGCTGTCAGCAGTTGGATCGTAGCCAGTATAATAAGAAACTTGACCTTCTTCTAGGGCTTTGCGCAAAGCTTCTTCATCAGTCGTTTGAAAAATCAAACCACGCTCTTTTAGCTCATCAAAAATGTGCATGTGTCTTTTCTCCTTTATAAAATATTGTTTCTACCTATTGTATCACAAACTTGATTAATAGCCTAGTGGAATAGGGAAGAAAGTGGCTATTTTATTGAAAGTTTCCCTTTTATGGTATAATAGAGAAAGCGAGGACATTCATGAAAGAAAGAATTAATGAATTAAAAACAAAAATGCTGCATTTTTTCCAGCAGCTAATGCAACGAATTGCAAAATGGAAGAAAAGACTAGCAAAAAAACTAGCTAATAAGAAAACCGGTAAAAAGGGGACCTCTTCTGACAAAGTTAGAAGGGCAGGGTCTATTTTTGCTAAGGTTTTGAGTGGGTTTAAAATAGTCTTTAATACTCTCTTTATCTTAGGCTTTATCGGTGGACTGTTTGGCGCTGGTGTAGCTATGGGTTATGGAGTCGCTCTATTTGACAAGGCCCAGGTACCTCAAGCAGAAGAGTTGGTCAAGCAAGTGAAGGATATTGCCTCTATTTCAGAAATCACTTATTCTGACGGCAGTACCATTGCCTCGATCGAGGGCGATTTATTGCGCACTTCAGTCGCTTCAGATGCTATCTCAGACAATCTTAAGAAAGCCATTGTTGCGACAGAGGACGAGCATTTCAATGAACACAAGGGAGTTGTGCCTAAGGCCGTTATTCGTGCGACTTTGGGAACCTTTGTCGGTCTAGGCTCGTCTAGTGGTGGTTCGACCTTGACCCAGCAGGTCATCAAGCAGCAAGTGGTGGGGGATGCTCCAACTCTGGCTCGTAAGGCTAAAGAGATTATTGATGCTCTAGCTTTAGAACGGGCCATGGGTAAGGATGAGATCTTGACAACCTACCTTAACATAGCTCCTTTTGGTCGCAATCATAAAGGTCAAAATATTGCAGGTGCCCAGCAGGCTGCAGAAGGAATCTTTGGGGTCAATGCTTCGGATTTAACGGTCCCTCAAGCAGCCTTTATCGCAGGATTGCCACAGAGTCCAATCAGTTATTCTCCTTATGAATCTGATGGTAGCATGAAGAGTGATGAGGACATGGCTTTGGGAATTAAGCGTGCCAAGGATGTCCTCTACAATATGTACCGAACAGGGGCTCTAAGTCAGGAAGACTACGATAAGTACAAAGATTATGACTTTAAGAAAGATTTCCTACCATCAGGTAGTGTTAGCGGTACTTCGCGTGACTATCTCTACTATGCAACCTTGGCAGAAGCTACTGATCGCATGTACGACTACCTCGTCCAACGAGATAATGTTTCTGCGCAAGAATTAAAGAATGAGTCCATTCAGAAATCCTATCGTGATCTAGCCGCTAAGGAAATTGAAAATGGTGGATATAAGATTACGACAACTATCAATAAAAATGTTCATGCTGCGATGCAAAATGCGGTTGCGACCTACGGCTATTTGCTAGATGATTCGACAGGCCAGCCTGAGGTGGGGAATGTCCTCATGGACAACCAAACGGGAGCTATCCTTGGATTTGTTGGTGGTCGTAATTATCAAGAAAATCAGAACAATCACGCTATCGATACCAAGCGTTCTCCAGCTTCAACCACAAAACCTATATTGGCCTATGGTATCGCTATTGACCAAGGTTTGATGGGAAGTGCAAGTATCTTGTCAAACTATCCTACCAACTTCTCAAATGGGAATCCCATCATGTATGTCAATAGTCCTGGTACGGGCATGATGACATTGGGAGAAGCCCTTAACTACTCATGGAATATCCCAGCCTACTGGACGTATCGTACGCTTCGAGAGAAGGGTGTTGATGTCAAAGGCTATATGGAAAAAATGGGTTACGAAATCCCAGAATATGGTATTGAAAGTTTACCGATGGGTGGGGGGATTGACGTTACAGTTGCCCAGCATACCAACGGGTATCAAACTCTGGCCAACAATGGAGTTTACCATAAGAAACATATGATCGCGAAGATCGAGTCAACGGATGGCCGATTGGTATACGAGCACAAGGATGAGCCTGTCCAAGTTTATTCAAAAGCGACAGCAACCATTATGCAAAGTCTCCTTCGGGATGTTATCTCGTCTCGGATTACCTCGAGTTTCCAGACGGACTTGACGACTATCAATCCATCCCTCGCTCGTGCTGACTGGATCGGAAAAACTGGTACGACCAATGAAGATGAAAATATGTGGCTCATGCTTTCTACACCTCGCTTGACTTTGGGTGGCTGGTTAGGTCACGACGACAACCGACCACTAGCCAAAGGAGCAGGTCACTACCGCAATGCCAACTATATGGCCCACTTGGTCAATGCCATTCAGCAAGCTGAACCTGGAATATGGGGGAATGAACGCTTTAATCTGGATCCAAGTGTGACCAAGTCGCAAGTTCTCCGATCTACAGGACAAAAACCAGGCAAGGTTTCCATCAATGGAAAAGAAATAGAAGTTTCTGGATCAACAGTAACGAGCTACTGGGCGACTAAAGAAGGCGCGCCAGTGACCACCTATCGCTTTGCTATTGGAGGAAGCGATGCAGATTATCTGAACGCATGGAAGAATATTCTAGGAAACATTCCAGCAGTGACTCCTCCAAGCTCAAGTTCAAGCAGTAGCTCTGGAAGTTCAAGTTCGAGTGGCAATACTCAAAGTGGTTCTTCAGGACGTTCACGTCTATTTAATCGTTAGGAAAGAGTAGTAGCAAGGTTAGTAATTTCTCCTTGTTGCTACTTTTTTCTTTGTTGGTTTCGTGTTACAATAATAATATGAATCATTATCAGAAAAAGATTGTTAAGGGAACAGTATATTCGCTACTCTCAGGCCTAATCTGGGGGATTTGTGGGATTTTAGGAGAGTATTTTTTCACTCATTATCCAGTGTCTTCTGGATGGATTACTTCTATGCGTTTACTAGTGGCGGGGAGTTTGGTTTTAGGTCTATCTGCCTTTCAGTTGCGTAGCCGCTTGTTGGACATCTGGCGTGATAAGAAAAATTATCTACCTTTTTTAGCCTATGCTATTCTAGGTATTTTTTCTGTGCAGTTTTTCTTCTATCTCTGCGTTGAGTATTCCAATGCGACGACGGCGACCATTTTGCAATTTATCAGCCCTGTTTTTATCCTGTTTTACAATCGAATCATTTACCAGAAGAAGGCTTCTATTACAGCTGTGTTCTATGTTTTGATTGCCATGCTAGGTGTTTTTTTGATGGCTACAAAAGGGGATTTGTCCCAGTTATCCATGACACCTTTGGCTCTAGTGACAGGTTTGCTCAGTGCAGTAGGGGTCATGTTTAATGTTATCCTTCCCCAACGCTTTGCACGGCGCTACGGATTTGTTCCGACTGTTGGTTGGGGGATGATTCTGGCAGGTCTCTTTAGTAATTTCCTCTACCCTATTTATCGGATAAGTTTTCAAGTGGATCTGGTAAGTGTGCTGATTTGTCTGACGATTGCCGTGTTTGGTACAGCTTTTGCCTTCTTCCTATCTATGAAGGCTGTGTCACTCGTTTCCCCGCTGGTTGTATCAGTGGTGAGTGCTAGCGAACCGCTCTCTTCAGCTTTATTAAGTGTTCTTTTTCTGGGAATGGTCATGGATGGTTTTTTGGCCTTAGCTATGGTGTTGATTATCGTTCCGATGATTTTTTTATCTGTAGAGGAAGCAAAACAAGCCCAGTAAAGATGATTATTTGATAGTTGAGGCTTCAAATTTGAAGCCTTTTTTGGTAGAATAGGTATCATTATAACGAACCAGGAGGCACCTATGACTGCTACAAAAATGAACGCTCAAGAAATTATCCAATTTATCGCCAATGCTGAAAAGAAAACCAGTGTCAAAGTAACCTTTGAAGGAGAACTTGCAACTGCTGTACCTAGCTCTGTTGTCAAACTAGGAAATGTTTTATTCGGAGACTGGAAGGATGTTGCTCCGCTTCTTGAAGGTTTGGTAGAAAATCAAGATTATGTTGTCGAGCAAGATGCTCGTAATTCTGCAGTTCCTTTGCTAGACAAACGTGCGATCAATGCTCGTATCGAGCCAGGTGCTATTATCCGTGACCAGGTTGAAATTGGTGACAATGCTGTTATCATGATGGGAGCTGTTGTCAATATCGGTGCTGAAATCGGTGCTGGAACCATGATTGACATGGGTGCCATCCTTGGAGGTCGTGCTATCGTTGGGAAAAACAGTCACGTTGGTGCAGGTGCAGTTTTGGCGGGTGTGATTGAGCCAGCTAGCGCTGAACCAGTCCGTGTCGGAGATAATGTTCTTATCGGTGCCAATGCAGTGGTGATCGAAGGGGTCCAAATCGGCAGTGGTTCAGTTGTTGCAGCAGGAGCTATTGTTACCCAAGATGTTCCAGAAAACGTGGTAGTGGCAGGTGTTCCAGCTCGTATCATCAAAGAAATTGATGCCCAAACCCAACAAAAAACAGCGCTAGAGGATGCGCTTCGTACCTTGTAAAAATAAAAAGAGGCGGATACTTCTTCCAGCCTCTTTCTTCTATCAAAAGGAGGATCGATAGATGTTAGATTTGATTCAGACTAGACGAGATTTACACCAGATTCCAGAGATTGGCTTGGAAGAGTTCAAGACTCAGGCTTATTTGCTGGATGTGATTGAGAAATTGACTACGGGCAAGGATTTTGTTCAAATTCGTATTTGGCGAACAGGGGTTTTGGTCTATTTGCAGGGAAGCCAGCCAAAGAAGACTATTGGCTGGCGAACAGATATTGATGGCCTGCCTATCGTCGAACAAACAGGACTGCCTTTCGCCTCTCAGCACCAAGGTCGCATGCATGCTTGTGGCCATGATTTTCATATGACTATTGCCTTAGGCTGTCTCGAACGCGCCCTGGAGGAACAACCCAAGAATAATTTGCTCTTTCTATTTCAGCCTGCTGAAGAAAATGAAGCTGGTGGCATGCTCATGTATGAGGACGGTGCTTTTGGAGACTGGCTACCAGACCAGTTTTATGGACTCCATGTTCGTCCGGATCTAAAGGTTGGACAGATTGCGACCAATACCCATACGCTCTTTGCAGGGACTTGTGAGGTGAAGATTCGTTTCAAAGGAAAAGGGGGACATGCAGCCTTTCCGCATGAAGCCAATGACGCCTTGGTGGCTGCTAGTTACTTTGTAACCCAAGTACAGTCAGTTGTCAGCCGCAATGTCAATCCCATCGAGGGAGCGGTGGTGACCTTTGGCCTTTTCCAAGCTGGAACAACCAATAATGTCATTACAGACACAGCCTTTTTGCATGGAACCATTCGCGCCTTGACTCAGGAAATGAGCCTCTTGGTACAAAAAAGAGTCAAGACAGTCGCAGAAGGGGTTGCAGCAGCCTTTGATATGGAAGTCGAAGTAGAACTCAAGCAAGGAGGCTACCTACCTGTTGAGAACAATCCAGCCTTGGCGCGTGAACTGATGGACTTTTTTGAAGAGAAAGATGGAATCGAGTTGATTGATATCGAGCCTGCTATGACAGGCGAGGACTTTGGTTATCTCCTTTCGAAGGTAGATGGCGTTATGTTCTGGCTAGGTATCGATAGTCCCTACGCTCTTCATCACCCTCAGATGAGTCCTAAGGAAGAAGCCATAGCCATTGGGGTAGATGCAGTCTCTAGTTTCTTAAAAAAGAAGGCAGCAGAGTAGAGGAATTGTCTATGAAAGCAGAACTACGCAAGAAAATTTTGCAAGAAATGAAGGCTTTATCTCAGGAGCAAAAACGGGCTATGGATCGAGCTTTAACCGAGCGTTTCTTACATCATCCCTTTTACCAAGAAGCTAAGAACATCGCAACCTATCTCTCTTTCCCTCATGAATTTCAAACGCAAGAACTGATTGAGCAGGCGCTGAAGGACGGCAAGAAGGTTTTGATACCCAAAACCTATCCCAAGGGGCGCATGGAGTTTGTGGTCTATCATCCGCAGCAGTTGGTAAAAACTTCCTTTGGTTTACTGGAACCGCAAGGAGACTTGGAAGTGGTGGAACTGTCTCAGATTGATTTGATTCATGTTCCAGGGCTAGCTTTTACGACAGAAGGCTATCGAATCGGATATGGTGGAGGATACTACGACCGCTATCTAGAACATTTTACTGGTCATACTTTGAGTACGGTTTATCCTTGTCAAATTCAGGAGTTTAACTTGGAAGACCATGATATTCCCGTCCAGGAGGTGCTAATCTATGAAGGAAATCTTTGATAAACGTTATCCTGTGACTAGTTTCTTCCTCCTAGTAACCGCATTGGTCTTTCTCTTGATGTTGGTTCTTACAGGTTTAAATTTTGAACGAGCAGATACCTTGCTTCAGTTTGGAGCCATGTATGGACCGATCATTCGCCTGTTCCCTGAGCAGATTTGGCGCCTTTTTTCGGCTATATTTGTGCATATTGGATGGGAGCATTTCATTGTCAATATGATTTCGCTCTACTTTCTTGGACGACAGGTTGAGGAGATTTTCGGCTCCAAGCAGTTCTTCCTTCTCTATCTCTTATCAGGAATGATGGGCAATCTCTTTGTGTTTGCATTTACACCGAAAGTTGTCGCAGCTGGAGCATCCACTTCTCTCTACGGGTTATTTGCTGCGATTATCGTCCTGCGTTACGCAACTCGCAACCCCTATATTCAGCAGTTGGGGCAATCCTATCTGACACTTTTCGTGATAAATATCATTGGAAGTGTTCTGATTCCAGGAATCAGCCTAGCAGGCCATATCGGAGGTGCAGTAGGCGGTGCCTTTCTAGCAGTCATCTTTCCAGTCAAATGGGAGAGAAGGATGTACAGTACCAGCCAGCGAATCGGAGCAACTGTACTTTTTATCGCACTAGCCATTTTCCTTTGCTATAAGGGAATGACCTATGTGTAGGGGGGATAGTTAAATGCGAGCACCGATTCGGTTGCTAATAAGTCATCTGCAAAGATGGCTTTTTTGTTGCAATCGTCAACAAAAAACAAAGCCCTTATTTAAGAGCTTTGTTTTTCTTCTATTCTCCCTCAGCTAACTCTTTTCCGAGTTGGATGAGGTAGTCTTTCAAGTCATCTTTAACTTGGGGGTGTTTGAGAGCGTAGTCGATGGAGGTTTTCATAAAGCCAAACTTATCTCCGACATCGTAACGAGCCCCTTTGAACTCACGAGCAAATACACGTTGTGTTTTATTGAGGGTATCGATTGCATCTGTCAGCTGAATTTCATTTCCTGCACCTGGAGCTTGGTTTTCGAGGATTTGGAAAATTTCAGGAGTGAGGAGGTAGCGTCCGATGATAGCAAGGTCGCTAGGAGCATCCTCTGGTGCAGGTTTTTCAACGAAGGTTTCAACGCTATAAAGGCCGTCTTTTCCTTCGCCTTGTGGAGCAATAACCCCGTAAGCAGAGACTTCGTCGTGAGGGACTGGCATAACAGCGATAGTAGACGCGTGGGTACGCTCGTAGTCATCCATGAGTTGTTTGGTAAGTGGAACAGCCTTTTCGTCCGTGATATCCATCAAATCATCACCAAGCATAACGACAAAAGGTTCATTTCCAACGAAAGCTTTGGCTTGCAAAACAGCATCGCCGAGACCACGTGGATGTGTTTGGCGGATAAAATGCAGGCGCATGCCGGTTGTCTCATCAACCAGCTTCAAAAGATCGGTTTTCCCTTTTTCTTTAAGGTTATATTCCAATTCGAAGTTTGAATCGAAGTGGTCCTCGATGGAACGTTTTGACTTACCAGTAACAACCAAGATGTCTTCGATTCCAGATTTGAGGGCTTCTTCAACGATAAACTGGATAGTTGGCTTGTCTACGATTGGCAACATTTCCTTGGCCAAGGCCTTAGTTGCTGGGAGGAAGCGAGTTCCCAATCCAGCTGCAGGGATGACTGCTTTTCTGACTTTTTGTTTCATGATGTTCCTTTCTATAAGGGTCTACGACCATTCGTTTTCTGCTTTAAATTCATTGCTCATGATGTCAGTGATTGCTTCTTTGATGTTGACACCTTCGTAGATGACTCGGTAAATAGCCTGTGTGATTGGCATGTAGACACCCAATTCCTGAGCCAGCTCGTAAGCTGCTCGAGTTGTTGAAATGCCTTCGATGACCATGCCCATGTTTGCTTCGATGTCTGCGAGGGATTCTCCACGACCGAGAGCATCACCGGCCCTCCAGTTACGAGAGTGGACAGATGTCCCCGTTACGATCAAATCCCCAACTCCAGAAAGCCCGCTATAAGTCAGAGGATTGGCTCCAAGAGCGACCCCTAGACGGGTGATTTCAGCCAAGCCACGGGCAATGATAGCCGCCTTGGCATTGTCGCCAAATCCTAGACCATGTAGTGCTCCAGCGCCAACTGCGATGATGTTTTTGAGAGCACCAGCGGTTTCAACTCCGATAACATCCGTATTAGTATAGAGACGGAAGTAGTGATTGCTAAAGAGATTTTGGACGTACTGGGCAGTTTCAAGATCTTTGGAGGCTGCGGTAATCAAAGTAATATCGCGTACAATCGTTTCCTCAGCATGGCTAGGTCCTGAAACAACAACGACTTCACTACGAAGGTCAGCTGGAATTTCCTCTTCAAGAATAGTTGATAGACGTTTGTGGCTATCTGGTTCCAATCCTTTGGAGGCATGCATGATGACAACCTTGTGATTGAGCACCTTTGCTACTTGTTGGGCAACCAGTCTCGTTACTTTTGTTGGGACTACAAATAAAACAGCATCCACATCCTTGAGTGTTTCTTCCAAGTCATGATAGGCTTTGATTTTTTCGTCGAGTAGGATATCTTTGAAGTAGCGTTTGTTTGTATGTTGGTTATTGATTTCATCAATTTGGTCAGAAATATTTCCCCAAATTCGAACCTCGTGTCCATTGTCGTTTAGGACCTGCGAAAGGGCAGTTCCCCAAGAACCAGGACCCAAGACAGCGATGGTTTGTTTCTTCATCTTTTCCTCCTTGTAAGAGTTCTTCCTTTCATTTTACCATAAAAAGCCTTTTCATGCATCACCTGTAGATGAAAGCGCACTAATTTATAATAAGGAGACTTCTTTGACAAGATGTCTCTTTTTTGCTAGAATAGCATCAATATGAACGAATGAGAAGGAGCTGACGCAGGATGTCGCTCCCTTTATCTATTTTATTAGGAGGAAATATGCTCATTAAAAAAATAAAAACCTATAAATGGCAAGCCTTGGCATCCTTAATGATGACAGGCTTGATGGTTGCGAGTTCGCTCTTGCAACCGCGCTATTTGCAAGAGGTGTTAGAGGCTTTGTTGGCCGGACAAAATGAGGCTATTTATAGTATTGGCGCTTGGTTGATAGGAGTAGCCCTAGTCGGTCTGGTTGCAGGTGGGGTCAATGTAACGCTTGCAGCCTACATTGCTCAAGGAGTGTCTTCGGACCTTCGTGAAGACGCTTTTCGCAAGATCCAGACTTTTTCTTATGCCAATATCGAGCAATTCAATGCGGGTAACCTTGTCGTCCGTATGACCAATGATATCAACCAAATTCAGAACGTGGTGATGATGGCTTTTCAAATTCTTTTCCGTCTCCCTCTTCTCTTTATCGGTTCCTTTATCTTGGCGGTTCACACTCTTCCGTCGCTTTGGTGGGTGATTGTCCTCATGGTGCTCCTAATCTTTGCACTAACTGCCATCATGATGGGGATGATGGGGCCACGATTTGCCAAATTTCAAACCCTTCTTGAACGGATCAATGCTATCGCTAAGGAAAATCTACGTGGTGTGCGCGTAGTCAAATCCTTTGTACAAGAAAAAGCACAATTTGACAAATTTACCGAGGTTTCTGATGAACTTCTCGGCCAAAATCTTTATATCGGTTATGCCTTCTCAGTTATAGAACCCGTTATGATGCTAGTCGGCTATGGAGCGGTCTTTCTCTCTATCTGGTTGGTAGCAGGCATGGCTCAGTCAGATCCGTCTGTAGTGGGCTCGATTGCTTCCTTTATCAACTATCTCAGCCAGATTATCTTTACTATTATCATGGTTGGATTTTTAGGAAATTCTGTCAGCCGTGCCATGATTTCTTTGCGTCGTATCCGTGAGATTCTAGATACCGAGCCAGCGATGACCTTTAAAGATCTCCCAGATGAAGAGTTAGAAGGAAGTCTCTCTTTTGAAAATGTGACCTTCACCTATCCCAATGATGACGAACCTATGCTGAAGAATGTAACCTTTGATGTTGCGCCTGGTCAGATGGTCGGTGTGGTTGGAGCGACTGGAGCAGGGAAGTCCACTCTAGCTCAGTTAATTCCACGACTGTTTGATCCACAGGAGGGATCTATTAAGATTGGTGGCAAGGATATTCGAGACGTCAGCGAGGGAACCTTACGTAAAACAGTTTCCATTGTCTTGCAACGTGCTATTCTCTTTAGTGGGACCATTGCAGATAATCTTCGTCAAGGGAAAGGCAATGCCAGCGTGTCAGAAATGGAACGTGCAGCACGAATTGCCCAAGCCAGCGAATTTATCGGACGCATGGAAAACAAATTTGAGAGTCAGGTCGAAGAGCGAGGCACCAATTTTTCTGGTGGACAAAAACAACGGATGTCCATTGCCCGTGGGATTGTCAGCAATCCCCGTATCCTGATTTTTGACGATTCGACTTCAGCCTTGGATGCTAAGTCAGAGAGACTCGTACAGGAAGCTTTGAATAAAGACCTGAAAGGGACGACAACCATTATCATCGCTCAAAAGATTAGTTCAGTCGTCCATGCAGACAAGATTTTGGTCTTGGACCAAGGACGCTTGATTGGAGAAGGACGGCATGCAGACTTGGTAGCTAACAATGCCGTCTACCGCGAAATCTACGAAACACAAAAGGGAAAGGAGGAATAAAATGAAAACCGTTCGATTTTTCTGGAATTATTTTAAAGTTTACAAGCTCTCCTTTGTCATTGTGATTCTGATGGTTGCGGTGGCGACGATTGCCCAAGCCCTCTTTCCTGTTTTTTCAGGCCAAGCAGTCACGGAGCTAGCTAACCTAGTTCTAGCTTATCAAAATGGGACTTCCGAACTAGCCTGGCAAAGTTTGTCAGCTCTGATGCTGAATCTAGCTCTGGTTGTCCTTGTCTTGGTGGTGTCTAGCTTGATTTACATGATCTTGATGACCCGTGTGATTGCCGAGTCGACAAATGAGATGCGTAAGGGCCTTTTTGGTAAACTTTCCCGTTTGACGGTTTCTTTCTTTGACCGCCATCAGGATGGGGATATCCTTTCTCGCTTCACGAGCGACTTGGACAACATCCTTCAAGCCTTCAATGAAAGCCTAGTTCAGGTTATGAGCAATATTGCTCTTTACATCGGTTTGATTTTTGTCATGTTTTCAAGAAATGTGACGCTCGCCCTGATAACAGTAGCCAGCACTCCAGTGGCCTTTCTCATGCTGGTTTTCATCGTGAAAATGGCCCGCAAGTATACCAATCTCCAGCAAAAAGAGGTTGGGAAACTTAACGCCTACATGGACGAGAGTATTTCTGGACAGAAAGCTGTTATCGTACAAGGAATTCAAGATGATATCGTAGCAGGCTTTGTGGAGCAAAATGAGCGCGTGCGTAAGGCAACCTTTAAAGGGAGAATGTTCTCAGGTATCCTCTTTCCAGTTATGAATGGGATGAGCTTGGTCAATACAGCCATCGTCATTTTTGCTGGTTCTGCGGTCTTGCTGAAGGATCCAAGTATCGAAACAACGACAGCCCTAGGTTTGATTGTCATGTTTACCCAATTTTCTCAACAGTACTACCAGCCGATTATCCAGGTGGCTGCGAGTTGGGGGAGCCTCCAGTTGGCCTTTACTGGGGCAGATCGTATCCAAGAAATGTTCGATGCAGAAGAAGAGATTCGTCCGCAAAATGCGCCTGCCTTTACGGAATTGCGAGAAGGCGTTGAAATCAGTCACATTGATTTCTCTTATGTGCCAGACAAGCCGATTTTAAAAGATGTTAGCATTTCAGCTCCTAAGGGGCAGATGATAGCAGTTGTCGGTCCGACTGGCTCAGGGAAATCGACCATCATGAACCTCATCAATCGTTTCTACGATGTGGATGCAGGTAGTATTTCCTTTGATGGCAAAGACATCCGTGACTACGACTTGGACAGTCTGCGGAGCAAGGTCGGGATTGTCCTGCAGGATTCGGTCTTGTTTAGCGGAACAATCCGAGACAATATCCGCTTTGGTGTGCCAGATGCCAGTCAGGAAATGGTCGAAGCAGCTGCCAAGGCAACTCATATTCATGACTATATCGAAAGCTTGCCTGACAAGTATGATACCCTTATTGATGATGAGCAAAATATCTTCTCGACTGGGCAGAAACAATTGATTTCCATCGCTCGAACCTTGATGACAGATCCTCAAGTCCTAATTTTAGATGAAGCGACTTCCAATGTGGATACCGTAACAGAAAGCAAGATTCAACATGCCATGGAGGCAGTTGTAGCAGGACGAACCAGTTTTGTGATTGCCCATCGTCTCAAGACCATCCTCAATGCCGATCAGATTATTGTCCTCAAAGATGGAGAGGTCATTGAACGTGGAAATCATCACGAGTTGCTCAAGATCGGTGGCTTCTACTCGGAACTGTATCACAATCAATTTGTCTTCGAATAAAAAAGAAGTTGTCCTTATTGGGCAGCTTTTTTTTATACATAAAAAATACTTATCACGGTCTTTAAAAAAACATATTAGACAGGAAAGGGTTGGAGTGATAAGATAAGACTATCGCAAGAAAATCGAAAGGAGACACATTATGGCTAGAACGGTTGTAGGAGTTGCTGCAAATCTATGTCCTGTAGATGCAGAAGGGAAAAACATTCACTCATCTGTATCCTGTAAATTTGCAGAGAGCATTCGTCAAGTCGGTGGTCTTCCTTTAGTAATTCCTGTAGGGGATGAGTCCATTGTGCGCGATTATGTGGAAATGATTGACAAACTCATCTTGACAGGTGGGCAAAACGTCCATCCTCAGTTTTATGGAGAGAAAAAGACCATTGAGAGCGATGATTACAACCTTGTACGCGATGAGTTTGAACTAGCCCTCTTGAAAGAAGCGCTCCGCCAGAATAAACCAATTATGGCAATCTGTCGCGGGGTTCAGCTGGTCAATGTTGCTTTTGGCGGCACTCTTCACCAAGAAATTGAAGGTCACTGGCAAGGCTTGCCTTTTGGAACCTCTCATTCTATTGAAACAGTAGAAGGAAGCGTGGTGGCTAAGTTATTTGGCAAAGAAAGTCAGGTTAATTCAGTGCATCGTCAGAGCATTAAAGATCTAGCACCCAATTTCCGTGTGACAGCGGTGGATCCTCGAGATCAGACAGTGGAAGCGATTGAGTCTATTGACGAACATCGCATTATCGGTTTACAGTGGCACCCAGAGTTCCTGGTCAATGAAGAAGATGGCAATTTAGAATTATTTGAGTATTTATTAAATGAATTGTAACGGTTAGAGTCTCTAGCCGTTTTTATTCGTCCTTTCAGATTTTTTATATTTTAGCAAATTTACGCAAACGTTTGAATTCTGATAAAAATTGGGCAAAATCAATAAAAAAACTTGAAAAAATCGAAGGTAAGCGTTATGATAGAAAAGAAGAAATTTTGGAGGATTATCATGTCACATATTAAATTTGATTATTCAAAAGTTTTAGACAAATTTGTTGCCCCACATGAAGTGGAATACATGCAAGCACAAGTAACAGCTGCAGACGAATTGATTCGTAAAGGAACTGGTGCTGGTAGCGACTTTTTAGGTTGGTTGGACCTTCCTGAAAACTATGACCGTGAAGAATTCGACCGCATCTTGAAAGCTGCTGAGCAAATCAAGTCAGATAGCGATGTCTTGGTTGTAATCGGTATCGGTGGATCTTACCTTGGTGCCAAAGCAGCCATTGACTTCTTGAACCACCACTTTGCAAACTTGCAAACAAAAGAAGAACGCAAAGCTCCACAAATCCTTTACGCTGGAAACTCAATCTCATCTACTTACCTTGCTGACTTGGTAGAGTACGTAGCTGACAAAGACTTCTCAGTAAACGTGATTTCTAAATCAGGTACAACAACAGAACCAGCGATTGCTTTCCGTGTCTTCAAAGAACTTTTGGTTAAGAAATACGGACAAGAAGAAGCTAACAAACGTATCTACGCAACAACTGACCGCCAAAAAGGTGCTGTTAAGGTTGAAGCAGATGCCAACGGTTGGGAAACATTTGTGGTTCCAGACGACATCGGTGGACGCTTCTCAGTATTGACAGCAGTTGGATTGCTTCCAATCGCAGCATCAGGTGCAGACATCAAAGCCCTTATGGAAGGTGCGAACGCAGCTCGTAAAGACTACACTTCAGACAAACTTTCAGAAAATGAAGCTTACCAATACGCAGCAGTTCGTAACATCCTTTACCGTAAAGGCTACGCTACTGAAATCTTGGTAAACTACGAACCATCACTTCAATACTTCTCAGAATGGTGGAAACAATTGGCTGGTGAGTCAGAAGGGAAAGACCAAAAAGGTATTTACCCAACTTCAGCTAACTTCTCAACTGACTTGCACTCATTGGGTCAATTTATCCAAGAAGGAACTCGTATCATGTTTGAAACAGTTGTCCGTGTTGACAAACCACGTAAGAACGTGATTATCCCTACTTTGGAAGAAGACCTTGACGGACTTGGTTACCTTCAAGGAAAAGACGTTGACTTTGTAAACAAAAAAGCAACTGACGGTGTTCTTCTTGCCCACACTGACGGTGATGTGCCAAACATGTACGTAACTCTTCCAGAGCAAGACGCTTTCACTCTTGGTTATACTATCTACTTCTTCGAATTGGCAATTGCCCTTTCAGGTTACTTGAATGCCATTAACCCATTTGACCAACCAGGTGTTGAAGCTTACAAACGCAACATGTTTGCCCTTCTTGGAAAACCAGGATTTGAAGAATTGAGCAAAGAGCTTAACGCACGTCTATAATAAAAGAAAAGAGTGGCTTTTCCA
>NZ_AJRG02000014.1:0-50441 GCF_000298715.2 Streptococcus sp. GMD5S | reverse complement strand
TCAGCAGGAAGTGACAAAAGAGGAAGAAAATTTTGTAGAAGAAATTTACCAGCAGTTAGTGGCTCACAAACCGGCGCAGTACATCATTGGTCACGCAGATTTCTTTGGAATGCAGTTAAAAGTGGATGAGCGGGTTTTGATTCCTCGTCCAGAAACAGAAGAGTTGGTGGAACTTATCCTAGTCGAAAATCTTGAGGATAAGCTTAAGGTCCTAGATATCGGAACTGGAAGTGGCGCCATAGCTCTCGCATTAGCAAAAAACAGACCAGATTGGTCAGTGACAGCAGCAGATATTTCCCAAGATGCCTTAGAGCTTGCATCAGAGAATGCTAAAAATCAAAATCTTAATATATTTTTTAAAAAATCTGATTGTTTTGCAGAAATTTCTGAAAAATATGATATAATTGTATCCAATCCACCCTATATCTCTCGTGAAGATGAGTCAGAGGTTGGTTTGAATGTTTTGCATTCAGAACCTCATCTAGCTCTCTTTGCAGATGAGGATGGCCTAGCTATTTATCGCAGAATTGCGGAAGATGCAAAAGACTATCTCACAGATGGTGGTAAGATTTACCTTGAAATTGGATACAAGCAAGGTCAAAGTGTTCCTGCGCTTTTTAGGAAATATCTTCCTGAAAAACGAGTACGAACACTCAAAGACCAATTTGGTCAAGATAGGATGGTTGTAGTTGATGATGGACAGGATTAGACAAGAGTTGGAAAAGGGCGGAGCTGTTGTTTTGCCTACAGAGACAGTTTATGGTCTCTTTGCTAAGGCCTTAGACGAAAAAGCTGTCGACCATGTTTACAAACTCAAACGTCGTCCTAGAGATAAGGCACTCAATCTTAATGTCGCTTTTCTAGAGGACATCTTGCACTTTTCAAAGAATCAGCCAACTTATCTACAAAAGCTTGTAGAGGCCTTTTTACCGGGTCCCTTGACCATTATCCTCGAAGCCAATGACCGAGTTCCCTATTGGGTCAACTCTGGTCTTGCAACTGTCGGATTTCGGATGCCGAGTCACCCCATTACACTTGATTTGATTCGAGAGACAGGTCCTTTGATTGGGCCGTCTGCCAATATCTCGGGTCAGGCGAGTGGCGTGACCTTTGCTCAAATTCTAGAGGATTTTGACCAAGAGGTTTTGGGACTGGAGGACGACGCTTTTCTAACTGGACAGGATTCGACGATTTTGGATTTGTCTGGAGACAAGGTGAAAATCTTACGCCAGGGGGCGATTAAGCGAGAAGATATTCTTGCACAGTTGCCAGAGATTTCTTTTGAGGAGGAATGAGATGCTAAGAAATTTGCAAGAAACAGATGTGAATGCTATATGTGAGATTAACCAAGAGGCTTTGGGTTATTCTTTTAGTCCAGAGGACACAGCTAGTCAACTAGCTAAATTATCTCAGGATTCTCATCATTTCCTACTTGGCTATGAGGATGCAGCCAGTCATGTCCTACTTGGCTATGTCCATGCTGAAGTTTATGAATCCCTTTATTCCAAAGTAGGATTTAATATCTTAGGCTTAGCGGTTTCGCCTCAAGCACAAGGGCAAGGTATCGGTAAAAGCTTACTGCAAGGGTTGGATCAAGAAGCAAAAAGACGGGGGTATGGGTTTATCCGCTTAAACTCTGCTGATCATCGTCTGGGAGCTCATGCATTTTATGAAAAAGTTGGTTATACTTGTGATAAAATGCAGAAACGGTTTATTCGCATCTTTTAGTTTATTTTCTTATTGGAAAAACAAACTAAAGGACCAGTCACACTATAAAGGAGAAGACCTATGATTTTTGACAAAGACGATTTTAAAGCATACGATGCTGATCTCTGGAATGCTATTGCCAAAGAAGAAGAACGCCAACAAAACAATATCGAGTTGATTGCTTCGGAAAACGTGGTTTCCAAGGCTGTTATGGCAGCTCAAGGGTCTATCTTGACAAACAAATATGCCGAGGGTTACCCAGGACGCCGTTATTATGGTGGAACTGATGTAGTAGACGTGGTAGAAACTTTAGCTATTGAACGTGCAAAAGAAATTTTCGGTGCTAAATTCGCCAATGTCCAACCTCACTCAGGAAGCCAAGCCAACTGTGCAGCATATATGGCTTTGATTGAGCCAGGTGATACCGTTATGGGGATGGATTTGGCAGCAGGTGGTCACTTGACCCACGGAGCTCCAGTTAGCTTCTCTGGTCAAACCTACAACTTTGTTTCTTACAGTGTGAATCCTGAAACGGAACTTTTGGACTTTGATGCTATCTTGAAACAAGCCCAAGAAGTAAAACCAAAATTAATTGTAGCGGGTGCTTCAGCCTATTCTCAAATTATTGACTTCTCAAAATTCCGTGAAATCGCAGATGCTGTTGGTGCTAAGCTCATGGTCGATATGGCCCATATCGCTGGTTTGGTTGCAGCTGGACTTCATCCAAGCCCAGTGCCATACGCTCATATCACTACAACAACGACCCACAAAACCCTTCGTGGACCTCGTGGTGGCTTGATTTTGACTAATGACGAAGAACTTGCTAAGAAAATCAACTCAGCTATTTTCCCTGGTATTCAAGGTGGTCCTTTGGAGCATGTTGTCGCTGCTAAGGCGGTTTCATTCAAAGAAGTTTTGGATCCAGCCTTCAAGGAATATGCTGCCAATGTCATCAAAAACAGCAAGGCTATGGTTGAAGTCTTCTTGCAAGACCCTGATTTCCGTATCATTTCTGGCGGTACTGAAAATCACCTCTTCCTTGTTGATGTGACTAAGGTTGTAGAAAACGGAAAAGTTGCTCAAAACTTGCTGGATGAAGTCAATATTACCCTAAATAAAAACTCAATTCCATACGAAACCTTGTCACCATTCAAGACAAGTGGAATTCGTATCGGATCTGCAGCCATCACTGCACGTGGATTTGGTGAGGAAGAAAGCCGTAAAGTGGCTGAACTCATCATTAAAACTCTTAAGAATGCAGAAAATGAAGCTGTCTTAGAAGAAGTGAGAAGTGAAGTCAAAGCGTTGACAGATGCCTTCCCACTATACGAGGACTAATACTTTTATGGACATTTATATTAAGAAAGCTATTATCCATCAGTTCAGCCCAGACGATACTGAGTTGTTCTTAGCGGATAAGTTTCTCAATATCACTCCAAAAATCGAAGAATACCTGCGCAAAAAAATTGAACGTGTGTATTCAGATGAAGCTAAGACTGGGATTTTCGAGGAAGAAAATCCCTTCTTCAATCACATCACAGACGATTTGTTGGAGACATCAGTAACACTGGCTAATCTCTGGAAAGAGGAGTTCAGCATTTCTGAAAATCTCAAGACCAATGACTTGGTTTTTGTTCAGTTTTATAAAGAAGGCGTAGAGCATTTCGCTTTCTTGCGAATTGCTCTACGTGAGACCTTGACTCACCTTGGAGGAGAAGTTGATAATCCAATCAAGATGACTCAGAATAACCTGCCTGGATTTGGAACGGGGGCTGATGAGGCTTTGGTCATCAATCTTCAAAGTCGCAAGTACCATTTGATCGAAAAACGAATCAAGTACAACGGGGCTTTCTTGAACTATTTTTCAGACAATCTCTTAAACGTTGCCCCTAAGATTTCGCCAAAAAAATCCATCAAGGAACTGGAAAAAACAGCTCAGAGAATTGCAGAGTCCTTTAACACAGATGATTTTCAATTCCAATCCAAGGTCAAATCAGCGATTTTCAACAATCTTGAAGAAAGCAACGAACTGTCACCTGAGAAATTGGCTAATGACCTTTTTGATAACAACCTGACAGCTCGTCTAAGTTTTATCGACCAAGTCAAGGAAGCTGTACCAGAACCGGTTCAGTTCGATGAAATTGATGCCAGTCGCCAACTCAAGAAATTTGAAAACCAAAAACTTTCCTTGTCAAATGGAATCGAACTTATCGTTCCAAATAATGTATACCAAGACGCGGAGTCTGTTGAATTTATCCAAAACGACAATGGAACCTATTCTATCTTAATCAAAAATATTGAGGATATTCAAAGTAAATAATGTTTAAATTTATAAGAAGAATGCTAGTGCTAGCAGTCCTCCTTTTTGCTGGATACAAAGCCTACCACATTCGTCAGGATGTAAAGCAAGTCATGACCTACCAACCTATGGTTCGGGAAATTCTCAGTGAAAGAGATACTCCAGCCAATGAAGAGTTGGTGCTCGCCATGATTTATACCGAAACCAAAGGAAAAGAAGGCGATGTTATGCAGTCTAGTGAGTCTGCAAGTGGCTCCACCAACACCATCAATGATAATGCCTCTAGCATTCGGCAAGGCATTCAAACTCTTACAGATAACCTTTATCTTGCTCAAAACAAAGGAGTGGATGTCTGGACGGCCGTTCAAGCCTATAATTTTGGACCTGCCTATATAGACTTTATCGCTCAGAATGGTAAGGAAAATACACTAGCATTAGCCAAGCGTTATTCCCGAGAAACGGTCGCTCCTATCCTTGGAAATACCACTGGGAAGACCTATACCTACATCAACCCAATTTCTATCTTTCATGGTGCAGAACTCTATGAAAATGGTGGAAATTATTACTATTCGCGACAGGTACGCTTTAACCTGTACATCATGAAATTCTTTAATTTCTTCTAAGCATCTGGTTTTTCCAGGTGTTTTTCGCTATAAGCTTTCTTTAAGATTGTTTTATTACCCTAGAAAGGTAAAGGAGGGAATATCCCATGAGAAAGAAACTCTTTCTAACAAGCGCTGCAGTTTTGTGGGCAGCAACAGCTATGACGAGTGTCCACGCAGCAACAGATGTTCAAAAAGTAATCGATGAAACCTATGTACAACCTGAATATGTGCTTGGTTCTTCACTAACTGAAGACCAGAAAAATAGAACTCTTAGCAAACTTGGCTATGACGCATCAAAAGACACCAAAGATATCAAAACAATGACACCTGATATCTATTCGAAAATTATGAATGTGGCTAATGATGCTAGTCTACAACTCTATTCATCGGCTAAGATTCAAAAGCTAGGTGACAAATCACCTCTAGAGGTCAAGATTGAAACGCCTGAAAATATCACAAAGGTGACGCAGGATATGTACCGTAATGCAGCAGTGACCCTGGGAGTTGAGCATGCCAAAATCACAGTTGCAGCTCCCATACCAGTTACAGGTGAGAGCGCCCTAGCTGGGATTTACTACTCATTAGAGGCCAATGGTGCTAAAGTACCGCAAGCCAATAAAGACCTAGCCCAAGAAGAACTAAAAGCCTTGTCCGATATCAATGCTGAAAACAAGGACAAGTCAGGCTACGATGCCAATAAGCTCAATGCGGCTATGACAGATATCAAAGCAGGAATCGCAAAGGCAAAAGAAGCCAAAGGAAATCTGACAGAAGAAGATGTCCGAAAAATCGTTGAAGACACTCTAAAAAACTACAAACTCGATCAGGTTATAACAGGAAACCAGGTCAATATCATCATCAATTTTGCGCTCAACCTCTCAAAGAGTGACATCTTGAAAAATGCTGATTTTACTAAAACCCTAAATGATCTCAAACAAAGCATCGTTTCCCAAGCTGGTGATAGTTTTAAAAATATCAACCTCAACTTTGATGCCAATAAAGCGCTAGAAGAGGGGGGCAACTTCTTTAGCTCTCTTTGGCAAGCCATTGTCAACTTCTTCAAGAGTTTTGGTGCTTAGGTCATTTCATGATATAATAGATGGTAACAGAAATGTTGCCGTCTTTTTTTGTCGGCCGATAGAAAGTGAAAAATATGTTAAAGAAAAATGATATTGTAGAAGTTGAAATTGTTGATTTGACTCATGAAGGTGCAGGGGTTGCTAAGATAGAAGGTTTGGTTTTCTTTGTAGAAAATGCTCTACCAACTGAGAAAATCCTCATGCGTGTCCTCAAAATCAATAAAAAGATTGGCTTTGGGAAAGTGGAAGAATACCTTATCCAGTCACCACACCGTAATCAAGATCTAGATCTGGCTTACCTGCGTTCAGGAATTGCGGATCTAGGTCACCTTGCCTATCCAGAGCAGCTCAAGTTTAAAACCAAGCAAGTCAAAGACAGTCTCTACAAGATTGCTGGTATTACAGAAGTAGAGGTCGCTGAAACGCTCGGCATGGAACATCCAGTCAAGTATCGAAATAAGGCACAGGTGCCCGTTCGTCGAGTGAATGGTATCTTGGAAACTGGCTTTTTCCGTAAGAATTCGCACGACCTCATGCCCCTTGAAGATTTCTTTATCCAGGATCCTGTCATTGACCAAGTCATAGTAGCCCTTCGAGATTTGCTTCGTCGTTTTGATTTAAAACCTTATGACGAAAAGGAACAGTCTGGCTTGATTCGAAATCTTGTGGTGCGTCGCGGGCACTATTCCGGACAAATCATGGTTATCTTAGTGACTACACGTCCTAAAATTTTCCGAGTGGAACAGTTGATTGAACAACTTATCAAGCAGTTCCCAGAGATTGTGTCTGTCATGCAAAATATCAATGACCGAAATACCAATGCGATTTTTGGTAAGGAGTGGAAGACTCTTTATGGTCAAGACAATATCACGGACCAGATGTTGGGAAATGACTACCAAATCGCTGGCCCAGCCTTTTACCAGGTCAATACAGAAATGGCAGAAAAACTTTATCAAACAGCTATTGACTTTGCGGAGTTAAGAGAAGATGATGTGGTGATCGATGCCTACTCAGGAATTGGAACCATTGGCTTATCTGTTGCTAAGCATGTCAAGGAAGTCTACGGTGTTGAAGTTATTCCAGAAGCGGTGGAGAATAGCAAAAAGAATGCGGCAATCAACGGGATTGCCAACGTCCACTATGTATGTGACACAGCTGAAAATGCCATGAAGAACTGGCTCAAGGAAGGTATTAAACAAACTCTCATCTTGGTCGACCCACCACGCAAGGGCTTGACCGAAAGCTTTATCGAGGCAAGCAGCCAAACAGGATCTGAACGCATTGCCTATATCTCATGTAATGTAGCAACTATGGCGCGTGATATCAAACTCTACCAAGAATTGGGTTATGAACTGCAGAAAGTACAACCAGTGGATCTATTTCCTCAAACGCATCATGTGGAGGCGGTAGCTCTGCTCGTGAAAGCCTAGAAACCTTTTAGCGAAAGGCTTTATGGAGTTGTAGCGCTCAATGTTATTTGTCAATAGTGGGGATGTATTAGAGTAAGAGTCAAAGTTGATGTAATTGAAATGATATTGATTGATTTGAGTTCGTTTAGATTTTTATTTCCATAAACGGTAGAGCGGGTATTGTATGCGAAGCTAGAATTATTGTTAGGATACTTGCCTACAATAATCCATGGTTTAGTAATGTGGTTATATAAATAACGTTGGATTTTGAATATATAAATGTAATGACTTGATTATTGCAAGTTTTTATGTAAAGATATAGACGTAATACTTTTAGAAGAAAGAGAGATGAAATGTCTAAAGTAAGTTATAGAACCCAATTAGGGGAATGTATAAATGGAGATTCACTACAAGAATTACAAGATTTGGGTGATAATAGTGTAAATTTAGTTGTAACTAGCCCTCCGTTTGCTTTACAACGCAAGAAGGAATATGGGAATGAGTCTCAAGAGAAATATGTAGAATGGTTGGCTCAATTTGCTAAAGTTGTTTTTGATAAGCTAAGGGATGATGGGAGTTTTGTTATTGATATAGGAGGAGCATATGAAAAAGGGGAACCCTCTTATAGTTTATATCAGTTTAGGGCCTTAATTAAATTTTGTGATGAAATAGGGTTTAAATTGGCTCAGCCGTTTTATTGGCATAATCCTTCAGCCTTGCCTTCCCCAATTGAATGGGTCAACAAAAGAAAATTAAGAGCAAAAACATCTGTTAATACAGTATGGTGGTTGTGTAAGGACCCTAGAAAATGTAAAGCAAATGTTAGCAAGGTGCTGAGCCCTTATTCTGATAGAATGAAAAAATTGATCAGTAGGCCAGAAGAGTATATAAAGGGGGCTACTGCAACACGTCCTTCAGGTCATGTTCATAATAAGGAAAGTTGGAGTAGAGATAATGGTGGTGCAATACCTTCAAATCTATTGCAAATACCTAATAGTGAGAGTAACAGTAAGTATTTAAGATATTGTAAAAAATACGGAATAAAAGGACACCCGGCAAGATTCCCTGCTGGACTTCCTGAATTTTTTATAAATTTTTTAACGGACGAGGGGGACTTAGTCATTGATATTTTTGGAGGGAGTAATACAACTGGAATGGTTGCAGAAAACAATAATAGACGTTGGAAAGCTTTTGAATTGTCAAAAGAGTATGCAGCCGCATCAATATTCAGATTTTTAGATGAAGATAATGAAAATGCTGAAAAATATTACCAGCAAATGATAGATGGTAAAACAGTTGAATTATAAAAACCCAATAGATCACTGGGCATTAATCAAAAATGCTGTCAGGATCTATTGGGTTTTCTTCATGAATCGGATAAATCATAGTACCATTTTCGCGAACAAAATTGACGTTAATTTTGGGATTATTAATATCTTTTTGAGTTCTAAGTTTCTCTTCCCATTTTTGGAAATAAGGTTCAAGGTCTCTTGCGTTCATAACATAGATTGCTTCAAGTGTGATTCCATGATAGATTGCAAATGACCATGGTACTCTTCTATATTTTTGAAGAATTTCAGTATTTAAATGATGATTGGTACTAAAACCCGAAGCTGTTGTGTCGAGGTTTATGGACTTCATTTCCCACTCAATTGTGGGATTTCTTCTTGAAGTCGCGTCATTTCCTTCTCTACCTGGTAGAGCATTTAAATAAAGATAAATCAGTTGTTGAACAACTTTGGCGCCATTATCTTGAAAAATATCATCAATTCCGTACTGTTTAGCAAAATCTCGTAATTCTTCTAATTTTGCCCAAAGCCCTTCTATCCGCTCTATCTCTTTTTTATGTTCATTATCAAAAAAAGCCATCGTTCCCTCCTAATAAGTTATTTTTTTCCTTACAAATATGACTAAAATTAATTATATCAGAAATAGTCTATAAAGTATATAGTCTAATTCTAAGACATATTTGAAACAGAATAATTTGATAGCTCAGGTTCTAATTAACTAATTTTTATAATTTAGAGTAATTCTTTTTCGCTTATAATAAAGATGCAGATTTCTGGAAAGGAGGAAAAATGGTCAGAAGGAGTTCTAAGAAATTAACGAAGAAGCAAGAGCGCATCCGTAATGCATTTGAATCCGAAAGAACCGTTGAAGTCATTCCAGCAGTTGTACAGAATGCTAGTTTAGGACAACAGAAAACCCGTGTAGCGGCTTATTGCCGGGTGAGTACCTTTGATGAATCCCAATCAGGTAGTTTTGAACTGCAGAAACAAACTTATCTGGAGCGGATTCAAAACACTCCCAATTGGGAATTGGTAGGCATTTATGCGGATCAGGGTGCATCAGGTACCACCATTAAGAAGCGTGAGCAGTTTCAGAAAATGCTAGAAGACTGCAGGCAAGGGAAAATTGATTTGATATTAGTCAAGAGTATCAGTCGATTTGCCCGGAACCAGCTTGACTTCATTAGCATCTACCGGGAGCTGAAAGCTTTACCTCATCCAGTAGGTATTTTAATAGAAGACATTAATCTAAACACACTGGATACCAAAGGAGAGCTGGTTCTTGGAGTCATGTCTATCGTGGCTCAAGGAGAGAGTGAACAAAAGAGTGCTTCGATTACCTGGTCGATTATTGAGCGTTTCAAACGTGGTATTCCGATTATTCCAACTCATAACCTGCTTGGCTATACCAAGGACAAGTATGGTCAAATCGTGATAGATGATTCGGAAGCCAAGGTAGTAAGGTACATCTACGATTCTTACATGAATGGCAAGACTGCGCGTGAAATTGCTGATGCGTTAATGGAACACCATATTCCAACGGTCACTGGACTTGAAAACTGGTCTACCCTTGCTGTTAATAACATTCTTAGGAATGAGAAGTATAAGGGTGAGATTATCATGCAGAAGACCTATACGGTTGACTGCTTTAGCCACAAGACACGGAAGAATAATGGTGAACGTCCGAAATACCGACTGAGAAATGGAATTCCTTCAATCATATCTGACTCTGACTGGAGTTTAGTACAAGAGCTACTCTCTCAACCGAGAAGAAGAACGAAATCTGCAAAGCTAGCTGTTGTGCCAAAACTCTATGTAAAAAAAGTGAAGTCAGGTATTTTGAAGGATTTTATTGTACTCGATTCTTCATGGAAAAAGAAGGAGATTCGAACTGTATTTAAAGGAGAAGAGTAATGAGATTTTCAGACTACGACCTACAGGTTATTACCATTGAGAAAAATGCCAGTGATTACAGTATGACTGTAAACAAGAACTTTGTGACCTTTAGTAAGGCCATAGCTGCTGAGCTGAATTACCCAAGTCATGTCATTGTGGCCTTCAACAAAGACACAAAAGTCATGGGGATTCAAGTATGTCATGCCAATACCAAGGGTTCCTATGAGTTCTGCAAGTCTAAGAAGATTCGAAAAGGTGTAGTTCAGATGATGAACAAGAATCTGAAAGAAGCTCTCTTGACCATCATGCCAGATTGGGAAAGTAATAAACGCTACAAGGTACCTGGTATTCATATTGCTGAGGATAGGGCCTTTGTCTTTGAGTTAAAAGGCTATGAGGTTCTTGAGGACTTTCGTAAACAGACACACCATGATATGGAGGACTTAGCAAATAGAAAAAACAAGAATCTATAAATTTCCTATTGCTTTTAAAAGTAATGAACTTTATAAAGCTGAAAATCCATTATTATAAAAGAAACAGGTCTAGTATATTCACTTTTCTAGACCTGTTTATCAATATTTGTTTAGAGAAAAATTTATGGCATTTAGTAAACAGTAAAAGTTAGAACGTACAACTATTGTTCATCTTTAAATATTAATGAATAGTGTTCGTTGTATCTCATGAAAGTCGGCTTGTCATCAAGAAGTTTGAATATTTGTAAAGCTTGTTTCATTTTATGCTTTCCTTCAATTTTATTATTTTGTTTCAACTCAAAATATCCTTGGGCATATAGGAAAACAGTTTTCTCATAGTAGCTCAACTCATTCTTTAAAAGCAATTCTATTTCTTGTATTAGAAAGTTGCAATGATTAAATCTATAATTATCAATACTTGCGATTAAGCAGTTCAAAGCAAGTTCTGTAACTAACCTTTTATTCGTTTTACTAACAAAACAGTAAAAATAGTTTTTTACCATTTCCTTTGTCAATAAGAAGAGAGTATCATAATTTAGTGTTCTCACACAATTTCCGAGGAGAATAATTTCATAATAGCCCCACTTTTCAATTTTAAATAAGTAGTCAGATAATTCTAATAATTCATTTTTAGTAGGCTTAGTAGATTTATCAAAAGTATAAATTATAGATTTTATCATTGTCCTTTCTAATGATGAAATTTTGTATGTTACATCTTCATTTAATAATAGCTTTATATTTGAGAATCTTTGTTTAGAGTATTCTTCCTGAATATATTTAATAAGATTAATAAAATTGTTAGGATGATTTTCATTGCTATGAATGGTCAAAAACTCTTCCAGAGTAATATTAAGCTTATCAAGTATATTCATTAGTCTGATGCATGATATTTCAGATTCGCCTCGCTCAAATCTTGAAATTTGAGATTTAGAAAGATATTCATCGGCTATTTTACAGATACTAACTTGTTTACCCTTTCGAACTTCTCTTAGTGTTTTGCCTAAAGATGATTTCATGATATTCCCACTTTCACAACAAAAAAATATTTTGATAAAAAATATTATACAATATCTGGTAATAAAAAGAAAGGACTTAAACCTATGAAAAAAATTTTTTTATTCCTTTTTTTAATATTGGATATTATTATTATCATTGGTATAAATAACCATGTTATGTTACTTTAACAAAACACGTAAAAAAGTATGATAGAGAACTTATGGAGTTCCATATATTATAGGAGTAGGTGTATGCTAGATGATATTGTAATCACAGGGATCGGCATCGTGTCTCCCTTAGGTATCGGAAAAAAAGAATTTTGGAAAAATAGTTTAAATGGGAAATCAGCTATTATACAGAGTAAAGAGATGATGAATGCTGGAATGAAATCATCTACTTATTCAAAAATAAAAGAATTGAATTATGAAAACCATCTTCAAAGTATAGAAGAACAGACATTGAAAAATCAATCGAAATTTGCTAAGAATGCTTATATTGCAGCAAAAGAGGCTATACTTGATGCACAGATAATAAATTATCTTGATAAAGAAAAAGTGGGAATTATCTCTAGCTCAGCGATTGGAGGAACACCTGAAATTCAAGAAATTTATGAAGAAATAACACAAGGAGGTATAGATGATATAGAGTACAAAAATGTAGGAGATAAATTTTACAATAATGGGATGTTTAATTATCCAGCTACTGAAATATCTAAAATATTTGGCTTTAATGGGATTTGCGTGTCCCTTTCCACAGGTTGTACAGCAGGTTTGGATGCTTTAATAACTGGAATTCAGTTATTAGAGAGTAATGAATTAGATATAGCAATTGTGGGAGCATCAGAAGCGCCTTTATGCACTTTGACCTATTCAACATTAAATGCTATCGGAGCTTTATCAAAATGGGAAGGTGAACCTAGTGAATCATCTAGACCCTTTGATAAAAAAAGGTGCGGATTTGTTATAAGTGAGTCATCCGTTTATCTAGTTTTGGAAAAGAAGAAACTAGCTGAAAAAAGGGAAAGAAGTATTTATGGCTATCTAAAAGGAGTAGCGAGTCTTTGTAATGCGAATCATATGACCGATTTAAAAGATTCAGAAGCTTTATCAGAAACCATACGACAAGCAATACAAAGAAGTGGATTAAATCTTAATGGTATTGATTATATCAATGCTCATGGTAGTTCGACACAACAGAATGACAAATGTGAAAGCGAGGCATTTCACAATGTATTTGGTAGTTTAATAGATGAAATTCCAGTAAGTTCCACTAAATCCATGATGGGACATCCATTATCTAGTGCGAGCCTAGTTGCCTTAGTCAGTACAATAGGGGCAATTCAGAATTCAATAGTTCCACCAAATATAAATTACGAATACCCTGATCACGAATGCGAATTAAATATTACCTTAAAACCAACAAATAAAATAATTAATACTGCATTGGTTACTGCAAGTGGTTTTGGAGGTATACATTCTGCCTGTATAATTGGGAAATGAGGAATTGAAATGACCACGAGAGTTGTTATAACAGGAAGAGGGATTGTCAATCCCTTAGGAAATAAAATATCAAAATTCAAGCATAATTTATATTCACTGCAAAATGGTATAAAAAAAATAGAGAGGTATGACACTTCCAAAAATAGAATTAAAGTTGCAGGAATTATTGATAATTTTGACGAATCGGTAATTTCTAGAAGAGTTAATCACAAAATTGATACTTTTATTAGATATGCAGTATATGCAGCTCAACAAGCTATGGAGGATAGCGGATTTAAAGAGTGTAGTAATTACAACTCATATAGGACAGGTGTTTTTGTCGGGAATAATTCAGGAGGATGGGACATTTCTGAAAGAGGATTCAAAGAATTGTACATAGATGGAGCTGAATTTGTTAACCCGTGGCAGGCAACGGCTTGGTTTCCTGCGGCAGCTCAGGGATATATCACAATACTTAACAAAATCCATGGTTATTCTAAGAGTTTTGTTGCAGACAGAGCAAGTGGTGCGATGAGCCTAAAATTTGCATATGAATCAATTAAATCTGGTTTTAATGATGTTGTTGTTTGTGGAGGTACTGAGGCTCCTATTACTAAACTAGCTACAGTTTGCTATTCGCAAACAAAAGATTTATATGAAAGTGAGGAAGCAGTGTACTATTCTCTCTATAATAGAGGGAATGGAATCGTACTAGGTGAAGGGAGTAGTTTTTTAGTACTTGAGGAATTGGAACATGCTTTAAGTAGGGGGGCTAAAATATATGGAGAAATTGTAGGCTCGAAATCTAACAGAGGAGACTATATAAAATGTATGGATAAATTAATGTCAGGTTTAGAATTGACTTATTCAAATTTAGATGTTTTTTTGCCTGAAGCATGTGGAGTTTATGAATGTGATAAGATTGAAGATCGATTCATTGATGATGTTTTATCAGATAATACTATTATTTCGACCCCTAAACAGCTATTTGGTCATCAATATGGAGCCTCTACGGTAACAGACGTATTAATTGGAACTATGTATATAGAGGATTCGATATGTATAGTTGACACTCGAAATAATAATATGAGGGTAAGTAGTGTTGATGAGGTTGATACAATATTAGTTTCATCAAGAACAAGAGAAGGTATTAATGTAGGAACGTTGTTAAAAAAATATAGGAGCTAAAAATGAAGGATATTTTAAATTTTTTAAAAGAAGCATTGGAAAATATTGGAATTGAGAAAGAAGAAATCAACAACAGTAGTTCTTTATCGGACTTCGACTTGGATTCTACAGAGAAAGTAGATTTATCATTAGCTATAAAACAGGAGTATTTTGTTGAAGTTGCTTTAGAAGATGATAAACAAAGTTTGATTGACTTATCTAATGAAATTTATTCAAAAAAGGAGAAATAAAATGAGTAAACCTATTAAAGAATATTATCAAAAAATATATAAAACCGAGAGTCCATCTGCTCATGAATGGACAGCAGGGACAGCCAATCCAGAGTTAGTTAACTTAGTATATGAGCAGAAAATTAAGCCAGAGTCTCATATTTTAGAAATAGGTTGTGGACTAGGGACCGAATCAGTCTTTTTAGGAATTAGGGGAATGAATGTGACTGCAGTTGATATTTCAGAATCTGCTATTTTGACAGCTAAAAAAATTGCTAGCGCATATGATGTAGTTGTGGATTGGAAAGTCGGTGACATTCTTGAAATGGAATTGGAAGAGAACAGTTTTGATGTTATTACGGATCAAGGGTGTTTTCATCATTTAACAGATGATGAAAGGAAAATTTATGCTAAGCAAATCCTTAAATTCTTAAAACCTGGCGGTATGTTTATTCTTCGTTGTTTTTCCGATAAAATTTCACCTGGAGCACAACCAAGGAGAATCTCAAGTGAAGAATTATTGGATACTTTTTATCCTGAATTTAAGTTAGAACATCTTGAGCGTATCCTATCATTTTCTACCCAAGATAGGCAGTTTCCACTGGGATGGTTCACCATTTGGTATAAATAATATGATTTATGGCCATGGTATAGATATTCAAAATTTTGAGCGAACTCGTGTATTGTTAGAAAAATATGATTCAATAATGGTTGACCTCATATATACTGAAAATGAGTGGAAATTTATTAAGCAATGTAATACGGACTGTATTTTTAGAGCGACCTTATTGTTTTCACTAAAAGAGTCAGCGTCAAAAGCACTTGGGACTGGTTTTAGAGGAATTAAATATAGCGATATAGAGATAAAAATAGAAAAACAAGCCTATATTTTAAATATTAAAGAAGGTTTATTTAAAGATAATTTTAATGCGTTGTTATCATTTACATGTGATCGTAATAATATTTACACATCTGTTATTTTAGAGGTAGAGTATGAATAGTTTAATTAAAACAATGTTTTTTGATCCAAGTAAGCATCCAAAGTTAGCAATAATTACTGACAAAACTAAATTTACGTATAAAGATTTACTGTTTAATATTTTTTGTCTCAAGGAATATTTATCTAGGCTTTCTATTCATAAAAACCAAACAGTATCAATATATATGAATGATTGTCCAGAATATGTTTTCTTATTTTGGGCATGTATATTTTCGGGAATTAGACCTATTTTAATAAATAAAAAAATGAATAGGGCAAACTTAGATTATTTATACTCTAATTCAAACTCAGTTTATTTAATTAGTGATATTGATTTAGAATGTGACAATCAAGCAATAGTGAAACTTGATGATATACGTTCTTACCTTAATACAAAAGAATGTACTGAAGAATTGAATTTTAGTAATATAGATTGTTTACCTAGTGATGTTCCTTCTTTTTATTTATGTACTTCGGGAAGCACTGGAAATTCTAAGATTATTCCACATACTCTGGATGATGTACTTAATTGTATAGAAAGTTTTCAAGCTACTTCTACATGTATTGTACCAGAGGATTTAATTTTTTCAGTGTCTAAAATTCCTTTTGCGTATGGATTTGGAAATAGTGTATATCTACCATTTTATGCAGGTGCAACAGTATTCATTTGCGAATATGATTCCATTTCACAGATATATAAAAGTATTTGTAGGAATAATCCTACAGTAGTTTTTGGAGTACCGACATTTTTTAATGCAATTCTAAAATTATATGATAACATAAATGAAATAGGTTCGAAGTTTAGAATGTGCATTTCTTGTGGAGAAACATTACCTAATGTAGTATTTGAAGAATGGAGCAGAAGGACAAATAATTATTTAGTTGAAGGAATGGGAACGACAGAACTTTTATACATTTTTTTTATAAATAGTTTACATTCACCAAAGAGTGGTAGTGTTGGAACACTTGTACCCGGATATTCAGCAAGGATTATCAAAAAAGATGGCAGTGAAGCCGAAATTAATGAGGTTGGGGAATTATTTGTATCTGGAAGGAGTTGCTGGAACAAAGAAGTTTCTGAAATAAGCACAGGGGATTTGTTTTACCGTGATGCAGGTAATAACTATTACTATTGTGGAAGAACAAATGATTTATTTAAAATTAATGGAAATTGGTTTAAGAGTTCTACTATAGAAAACGAACTGATTAGGCAGTCTGAAATTAATGAAGCGATGGTTAGAGTGAATCCGATCAACAAAACTTCAATTGAGGCATATATTGTTTTGGCTGATAATCAAAAAATATCAGATTTGAAACTAAAAAGTAGATTAAGAAAGAGAATCCCTCATTATGGGATTCCTGATAAATTTTTTAGAGTTCCTAAAATTCCAAAGGGAATTACAGGAAAAATAAATAGAGGAGCGGAGATAAAGACAAGTGAATAAGAACAATCTATTTAAAATAATTAATATAAAAGAGCTAACGGATGTAAAAACTCCATATGGTTGGGTAAAACCTATACTAAAGAATTTCTATTTAAGTACTACTCCTGACTTCACATTTGGTATTTCTAGTTTAAATTCGGGTAAAAGCCAAGAACTTCTTCATGAATTTAGTGATGAAATCATTATTTGTATCTCTGGAGAATTTAATATATATGTCAATAATATAAAATATGATATTCATGAAGAAGAATGTGTATTTATACCTAAAGGTCAAGCTTATAAGATTGAGAATGAAACAAATGCAGAGGTCAAAGTCATTTACATTGCATTTCCATTAGCTCCCAACCCAAAGTTAGGACATACTTACATAGAGAAAGGATAAATGATATGGATGAAATTAAAGAATTTAATCCTGAGGTAGTAAAAGCTTTTTTCGCCTTAACGGAAGAAATTACAAATGAAATTGATTTTTCACAAAGAGAAAAAGAATTGATATTAATTGCAATGTTCCTTGTAAATCGAGGAATTAGTGGACTTAATACTCATATTCATAGAGCATTATCTGCTGGAGCAAGTGAGGAAGAAATTTATCATACAATTTTATTAGGCCTTCCAGTTGTTGGAATTACAGACGTTAATCTTGCTTTTAAAGAAGCAACTAAAATTTTTGGAGAAAAATAAAAATGGTTAAATTTATTGATCTAAGTGTTTCTGTGGGAGATAACGATTCAGAACCCTCTAAATTTAAGCACACTAGGTTAACTAGTTCAGAGGGAGCAAAGGGACTAGCACAAAAAGCAGGAATACCCATATCTTCTTTCCCTAATAATGAATTTTTGACACTTGATACCTATACTTTATCGACTCATATGGGAACACATGTTGATGCTCCCATTCATTTTGGGGATAGTGAGAATGTAGAAAATATAAATACAAAATCTGTTGACCAATTGCCACTTGAATGGTTTTATGGTGAAGGTAAAGTATTAAACTTTTCAAAATTTCCTAGAAAAAAGAATATAGAGAAAGAAGATATAGTAAAGGTATTAGAAAAGGAAAAAATTGAAATTAAACCAAACGACATCGTACTTGTTTATACGGATATGGATAAGTTATATGGAACAAAAGAATATTTTACTGATGGGCCAGGGATGTCTAAAGAAGCTACAGAATTTTTGTTAGATTTGGGTGTTAAGGTAATAGGAATTGATAGTTATGGATTTGATAGATCCTTTCCAGTAATGTTAAACGAATTCAAAATTACTGGAAATAGAAATGTGCTATGGCCATCTCATTTCGTTGGAAGAACGCGTGAATATGTTCATATAGAGAAGCTGTGCAACCTAGATAAATTACCTAAAGAGGGGTTTTTGCTGTCTTTATTTCCAATAAAGTTAGATAAAGCGGATGCAGCTTGGGTGAGGGCAATAGCAATTGTGGAGGAGTAGATGAAAGTAAAGAATGAAATAATAATAAAAGATAGACTTGAAGATGTCTTTGAAATAACGAATGATGTTAGAAACTGGCCGTTGCTATTCAAAAACTATACAAAAGTTGAAATACTTGAAGAAGATGAAAATAGTATAAAGTTTAGATTATTTATGAATGATGGTCAAAAAGAGATTTCATGGATTTCCTTACGGAAGACCGATAGAAAAAAGTTTTCAGTAGAAGGTGAGAGATTAGATCCAGTTTTTCCATTTGATTATATGAAACTGAAATGGTATTATGAACGGGTTAAGGAAGGGACAAAATTGTCATGGGAGCAAGAGTTTATCCCTTCTAAATCATTGAATCCTGCTGACCAAAAGCGCCTTATTGAACATATGTTGAATAGTCCTCAAAAAGAATTGCAATATATAAAAGAAAGATATGAACGCATTGTTAAAAAAGAAAAAGATAAAGATTAAAAATAAAATAATGTGCTATTCTATTAATTCATCTTGGGAAAAAAGTAAAGATAATCTTTTACTTTTTTTTATTCATGGTCTATCAGAACATCCCTTAGTTTGGGAAAAGATTATTACTTATTTACCAACATATAGATGCTGTGTGTTATATAGGCCAGGATATGATTCTTCGTTTTCTGAAAATGAATCACAAATATTAGAATGTGTTATTCGTAGATTATGTCATATACAACAATGTAACAATTATTTTATTGTAGGGCACTCGTTAGGAGCTTATATAACACTTCAACTTAATAAATTTTTACCAAAGGGGAGAGTCTTAATCTCTCCATTTGAGTCAATCAAGTTAGGTCAATTAACTTTTAGCTCATATGAAGAATTTGAATATAGTCTTGAAAAAGGATTTAAATCGGATGTTACAGGAGACCTCAAACAAGAGTATTTTAAATTAACGAGGGAAATAGGCCTTTCAGTCATAAATAAAGATATTGAACTACATAGTAGTCTGAACTCAATTAATAGAATCATTGAACTACCAACATTGATAGTAAGACCATTATACGATCAAGTAATTTCTAATCGAAGGTTTAAAAAATTGTTGCAAAAAATTCCATATGCTACTACTGAATTTATTGCCGGCGGACACAATATAATCTATGAATCTCCAAAATTGATAAGCAGTTCTATTGCCCGTTTTATTGAGGAAAAGATATGAAATTAACTATTTATTTTGATAATGCTTTTTGGTATGGCCTAATTGAATATACAGATTATAATAATAATTATAGAGTAATTAAACATTTATTTGGTAGCGAACCTAAAGACTTTGAAGTTTTTGAGTTTATCTATAAAAAATTACCCTATCTTATTGAAAAAAATAATAAAATTGTAGTTTCATCGTCAGAGTTACAAACATTACCAAAAGATAAAAAAATTAACCCCAAAAGGATGCAAAGAGAGATAAATAAGGCTAAAAATAAACCTGTAGTATCTACTAAGGCTCAGAAGGAATTATCTAAGGTTCATGAGTTAGTGAAGAAAGAAAAAAGATTAAGTAACAAGAGACGTAAAGAGGAAATGAAGGAACGTCGATTTCAGTTAAAGGCGCAAAAACGCCTAGAAAAAAGAAAAGGGCATTAATAATATTTTGGTTTTAAAAGTATTATTATGATACCCTTTGCTTTTACAGAATATAAGGTTGAATATAGATTATGCAATGGGAAAAAGTAGTTTTTTTCAAGAATTGTTGTTATAATGATACTAAAAGTGGAGTCAAAGAATATAATTAGATTAGCTTTAAAAGGGCTAATTTGGGGTAGGACGAAATGTAAGGAGAAAAATATTTTATAAAGGGAGATTGTTATGTCATTTCAAACCTTATTCCAAAATACATTTTATAATGAGCTTTTTGCTAAGATTAATTCGTATGTTTATAACTCTAGAGAATCTTTAAATATATCCTCATATTCAATTGATGATATCAATTTTGCCAAACTAGATGACTTTTCTATAAAGAGTATTCATGCAAGCAATAAAAGTGGAGACTTTATTGTTTCGGATTTACTTGTAATTGGTTTTTTAAATATTGGAGGTCATGGTCGATTTGGCTATGAAAATGACAGTGCTGAAATCTGGCTTTCAGTAAAAGTAAAGTACCTATTGGCAGATGGTCTTCATCAATTTTCTGTCTTAAAAATTAAGCCTTATGTTCCTTCAAGTGAGAAGGGGCCTGTTCCTTATTTTTCAAAAGAATTTGTGCCCTATGTTAGCGCGAAGAATATGGATAGTATTGCAGAAGATATTTTAGAACAATATTATCCGGAGATGCTGCAAGCTCCTATGGCACTGCCCATCTATGATTTTGCAGGGAATATTGGAGTTGAGGTTGAAGAGGGTACTCTTTCTTCAGATAGCTCTATTTTTGGTGAGATGGTTTTTAAAGATAGCCTTGTGACTTTCTTTGATGGTAATCAAGAAAAGGAACGTACTGTGAAAGCCGGAACTGTTCTCGTTGACCCTAAGGTAAAAGGACTTCGGAATCAGGGAGGCTTTAATAATACCATTATTCATGAATGTGTTCACTGGCTCCTGCATCGTACTCACAATGAATACAAGAGTTTATTAGGATCGAAAGATACCAAAATTTCTAGCCGTTTAAATCGCTCTGCTATTAAAGAAGATAAGTGGAGTGCTTACGACTGGATGGAGTGGCAGGCCAATGGTATTGCGGCGAGAATTCTAATGCCAAGGAAAACCACAAAAATGATGGTTCAGGAACTGTTTCTCAAGTACTCGTTCCTTTTTGATGAAGATGAAAGAATCACCATGTTTGAACAGGTGATTGACGATTTAGCTCAATTCTTTCAAGTGTCCCGATGGGCTGTAAAAATTCGCATGATGCAGCTTGGTTATACCGAGTTTGAAGGCATCTACAAGTATGTGGGGCATGAATACATCAAGAGCTACACCTGTGAAGCGGATGCGATTCAGAACAATCAGACCTTTACCATCTCTTTTAACAATGCTTGTTTTTTGAACTTCAAGAACGAACGCTTTAGAGAGCTGATGGATTCAGGGAAATATGTTTATGTAGATTCTCATTTCTGCCTAAACTCTGAGAAGTATGTTCGTATGGTAGAATATGGAGTTTATCAAATGACTGACTATGCATACTCCCATATGGATGAATGCTGTCTCGTATTTGATATCCACTATGCAGGTCGGAAAAGTATTAGTTTTAAGGATTTCAATGATTATATCTTGTATCGTGGAAATCTGCCTGAACTAAAAATTGAGATAGATTTCTCAGAACACATCATTGAAGTCAACTCAATCCCGGAATACTCCGGCCATATTTTCCCTGAGATTCAGCGCATTATGGAATCTCTTCCGAATCATTTTTGTGGTACATTGCGTTTCCATCGAGATAGGAAGAATTGTACACAGGAACAATTGGAAGAATACAGTGGCGTTAGTGTTTCTACAATAGAGAGAATGGAAACAAAGCACGGAGAGAATGGTAAGTTGAAGAACATAATTGCCGTCTGTATCGGCCTAAAGCTGTATCCAGATTTTAGCTTTGATTTGATTAGGAAGAGCACTCACAGTTTTAATGACCTGCTTCCTCACCACTGTGCTTATAAAATGATTCTAAGAAGTTGTTACCACCTTTCATTAGAAGAAGTAAATGAAAAACTAAAATCGATGAATGTGAAAACAATTTAAAAATTTTTTATGTTGCACCCCTCATTTTTTGAGGGGTGCTTTTTTGCGTTCTAACAGGTTTTTTAAACAAATGGTTTATATCAAAGACTTATTTTCACGTTCAAAACCCCTCATTTTTTGCTCTGTTGACTTTCGCCAAATGGTTTTATACTAGTCTTGTGAGTTGGAGATGGCCATCGATAGTAACTCCAAAAAATTGATGAAGGACGGAATTTTCCGAATGAAAATAGTATTTATTTGTTCACCCTATCGAGGGAATGTTGCAGAAAATGAAAAGAAGGCCATTGCCTATTCCAAGCAAGCTGCCAAAGCTGGCTATGTCCCCCTTGCACCGCATCTGCTTTTGACACAGTTCTTAAACGACAGGAATCCTGATGAACGAATCCAGGGCTTGACCATGGGGCAGGAGCTTTTGAAGCGATGTGATGAGATTTGGGTCTATGGTCCCAATATCTCTCAAGGTATGAAGTATGAGATTGAAACGGCGAAAGAGCTGGGGAAACCTTTCCGATTATTCCACGAGAATGGTCAGCCTATCAATCCACATACCATGGAAATTGATGACCGGGTAGAACCCTTGTTTGCCCTCCAATGTAGTGGCCACAAAGTTCGCTATGCAGGAGAAAAGAATCCAAGAGTTACTAATACGAAAGATTCTGTTTGGTCGAAGTTTCCAAGCATGTTCTTAGAATAAGAAAGGAAAAGCTATGGCTCAAATGAAAAAACTAGAAACTGTTGTCTCCAACTTACGAATGCTGGCAGATAGTTTGGAAGAACTGTATGGTGCGGTTGACCATACAGATGAAGCACCTGTGGAAAAAGCTGAAAAGGCAGCTTTACCAACAGTCACTATTGAAGATATCCGTAAAGTTCTGGCCGAAAAGTCCCGAGCTGGTAAAACAGAACAGGTGCGAGAACTCCTTCAAAAGTATGGAGCAAACAAGCTCTCTGCGGTAGAAGAGAAGCGTTATTCTTCTCTTCTTGAAGATGCGAAAGGACTCTGATATGGCGGGAAAACAACACGCACTATTATCAGCATCCTCCAGCCACCGCTGGCTGACGGTGCCGCCTCTTGCTCGCTTAGAGGAGTTCTTTGAACACAAGACTAATCCTGCAGCAGAAGAGGGGACACTGGCCCATGCTCTAGCTGAGTATAAGCTGAAAAGTGCACTTCGGATAGAAGCAGAAGAACCGGAAGGTGAGTTGACGCTTGAGATGGAACAAGCCACGGAAGATTATGTTGCCTTCATCATAGATGAGTTTGAACAACTGAAACAAGGTACCAGTGATCCAATTGTTCTCATTGAGCAGAAAGTTGACTTTTCTCGCTATGTTCCAGAAGGATTTGGGACGGCTGACTGTGTCATTGTGGTAGACAGCACCCTGCATGTTGTGGACTTCAAGTATGGCAAAGGGGTGCTGGTCGAAGCCGAGAACAACCCGCAGATGAAGCTCTATGCCCTGGGAGCCTTGGAGTTCTACGATGCTCTCTATGATATTGAAGAAGTCAAGATGACCATTTTTCAGCCACGAAAAGGGAATATCTCAACGGCTATTTTACAACGAGAAGATTTGCTAGAGTGGGCTGAGACGGATCTGAAACCTAAGGCTGAACTGGCCTTTAAAGGAGAAGGAGAGGTCACCTATGGTCCTTGGTGTCAGTTCTCACCTTGTAATGCCGTTCTTCGGGCACGAATGGACTATCATAAAGAGCTTGAACAATTCCAGTTGGCTTCCCCTCATCTTTTGACGGATGGAGAGATTGAAGAAATTCTTCTTCATGTGGATGACCTAGTCAAATGGGCGACAGAGGTGAAAGACTATGCGACCAAGGTGGCCATTGATACTCATAAATCATGGGAAGGATTTAAACTGGTCGAAGGTCGCTCTATCCGTCAGTTCACTGATGAAGATGAAGTGGCCAAACTAGCAGAAGCAGAAGGCTTCACGGATATCTATAAACAAAGTCTGGTTTCTCTGACTGAACTGGAGAAACGGATGGGCAAGAAAGCATTTAACCGATTGTTAGGGCATTTGGTCCGCAAACCTCAAGGCAAGCTGACCCTTGTTCCTGAAAGTGATAAACGAAAAGAATATATTCCAGCAGCAGCTGAATTTGGAGGAAGCTAATATGTCAAAAGAAACAAAAGTAATCGTCCCTGGACGTCTATCCTATGCGAATGTATGGGAGCCGCAATCTATCAATGGTTCAGAACCGAAATATTCTGTATCAGTAATTATTCCAAAGAGTGATAAGGCCACGATTCAGAAAATCCAACAAGCCGTAGAGCAGGCCAAACAAGAAGCTATTTCAAAATTTGGAGGGAAGATTCCAGCCAATCTGAAACTACCACTCCGAGACGGAGATATTGACCGGCCGGATGATGAAGCCTATGCCAATAGTTATTTTATTAACTGTAATTCCAAACAAAAGCCGCAGGTCGTAGACCAGCAGGTTCAGCCAATCCTAGATCAGACGGAAGTCTATTCAGGCTGTTATGGTCGGGTATCTGTGACATTTTATGGCTTTAACTCCAATGGCAATCGTGGGGTGGCAGCTGGCCTTGGAAACATTCAAAAATTGAAAGACGGAGAACCACTGGGTGGCCGAGTTCGAGCAGAAGATGAATTCGGTACCGTTGATGATGACGACTTTCTAGCTTGAGGTGGGTCTCCACCTCTTTACCTATTGGAGGACGGATGAAAACTCTAAGCATTGATATTGAAACTTATTCAGATGTAGACTTAACAAAATGCGGAGTCTATCGCTATGTGGATAGCCTAGCCTTTGAGATTTTGCTCTTTGCCTATAAAGAGGATGAGAAAGAAACGCAGGTGGTAGACTTAGCTCAGGGAGAGCAGATTCCTGAAGAGATTCGTTTAGCTCTATTAGATGATGCCATTATAAAAACGGCCTTCAATGCCAACTTTGAGAGGGTCTGTCTTTCCAAGTTTCTAGGAGAGCATCTCTCAGCTAAGTCCTGGTTCTGTACGGCGGTACTTGCAGCAAGTTTAGGCCTACCATTATCCCTTGAAGGAGTGGGCCGAGTTCTCAACATAGAAGAACAAAAGATGAAAGAAGGAAGCAGGCTGATTCGCTATTTCTGTCTGCCCTGTAAAGGAACGAAAGCAAATGGTATGCGAGCGCGGAATTTCCCCCATCATGCGCCTGAGGACTGGGAATTATTTAAACGTTACTGCAAGCGAGATGTTGAGGTGGAACAAGCTATTCGAGAGCGTCTGAGAAACCATCCCTTGCTTTATAGTGAGCAGCTTCTCTATCAGTTGGATCAGGAAATCAATGACCGAGGCATAGAAGTAGACTTGCAGTTGGTTGAACAGGCCATTCTTTGTGACCTTTCTTATAAGGAGCGGGTCACAAAGCGTGCTTATGAATTGAGTGGATTAGAGAATCCGAATTCTGTCTCTCAACTAAAGGGCTGGTTAGAAGAGCAAGGAGTCTTCATGGACTCGTTGGGAAAGAAAGAGGTGACCAAGCAACTCAAAGAAGCAGATGGAGAAGTACTTGAAATGTTAAAACTGCGTCTCTTGATGTCCAAGACCTCCGTCAAGAAATACCAGGCTATCGAACGCTGTGTTTGCTCAGACGGCCGGGTACATGGACTTTTGCAATTTTATGGAGCGAATCGCACTGGCCGCTGGGCTGGACGATTGGTTCAGGTGCAGAATCTTCCTCAGAACAAACTCAAGGATTTGTCCCTTGCCAGAACCCTTGTGAAAGAAGGGAGGTTTGAAACCTTGGATACTCTCTATGAGAATGTCCCGAGTGTCCTTTCTGAACTTATTCGGACTGCCTTTGTCCCCAAAGCAGGTCATCAGTTTATCGTTGCTGACTTTGCTGCGATTGAAGCTCGGGTGTTGGCTTGGCTGTCTGGGGAATCTTGGCGGTTAGATGTTTTTGAACAGGGCGGGGATATCTATTGCGCATCTGCGTCTTCTATGTTTGGAGTACCGGTTGAGAAACACGGTGTTAATAGCCACCTTCGCCAAAAAGGTAAGATTGCAGAACTAGCTCTTGGTTATGGTGGGTCAGTCGGCGCTTTAACCGCTATGGGAGCACTGGATATGGGACTGGAAGAAGAGGAACTGCAGCCGCTCGTCAATCAGTGGCGGTCAGCCAATCCGCATATTGTGGCCTTTTGGTGGGAGATAGATAAGACCGCAAAGCAGGTCTATGAAACAAGAGAACCGAAGAAGATTAAGAATCTTGTCATCAGCTATCAATCTGGCATGCTCTTTATTACGCTACCTTCTGGACGAAAGCTAGCTTATGTTAAACCTCGCATGGGCATGAATGCATTTGGCAAACCTAGCTTGACCTATGAAGGGATTGGAGAGAGTAAGAAATGGACTCGGCTTGAGACCTATGGACCAAAGTTAGTGGAAAATATTGTTCAGGGTATCGCCCGAGATTTATTGGCCTATGGCATGGTGCAGCTCGAGCAAAAGGGATTAGCTATTGTTCTTCATGTGCATGATGAAGTGGTGGTAGAAGTGAGAGAAGAGAGTGTGGCAAAAGTCTGCCAGCTACTTGCCACAAAGCCAGACTGGGCCGAAGGTCTGCCTTTACAAGCCGACGGCTATGCCTGTGAATTTTATAAGAAAGATTAAGGAGGAAAGAATGGAACTTACCATTTCATTAGGAAACAAACGAACCGATAAGATTTGGACGCAAACCAGTTATAGCTTGGAACAGTTTGAAGCCCGCATTTCAACCACTATCCGAACGGCTGAGACCGTTGCAGAGTATAAGAAACTAGCGAAATCAAAACAAGATAATATTAAAGATGTCGGCGGCTTTGTTTTAGGAAAGCTTGACAAAGGAAGACGAAAGAAAGATGCGGTGTTGTCTCGCTCGGCTCTGACTTTAGATATGGACTTTGCGACACCTGGCATTATGGATGAAGTCGAACTCTTCTTTTCTTTCTTTGCCTATTTCTATTCAACGCATAAACATACCAAAGAGCATCCAAGGCTACGTTTGATTATCCCCTTATCTCGGGAAGTAACGGCTGAGGAATACCAGGCTGTTGCCAGAAAAGTGGCTGAAGATATCGGTATGGAGCTATTTGATGATACGACCTATGAACCGAGTCGACTCATGTATTGGCCTTCAACCTCGCAAGATGGAGAATTTGTCTTCAAAAAATTGGAGGGTGACTTCCTCAGTCCGGACACGGTTCTAGCGCGCTATCAGAACTGGAAAGATACGACTGAGTGGCCTGTATCCAGCCGGCAGAACAAGCTGCTGGAGCGGGCCATTGCCAAACAAGCAGATCCTCTTGGAAAATCTGGCTTGATTGGGGCTTTTAACCGAACCTACACCATTACAGAAGCAATTGAAAAATTTCTAGGAGATGTTTACAAGCCTTCCAGCATTCCAGGTCGTTTTGATTATATTCATGCCACAACCAGTGCTGGGGTTGTTCTTTATGATGACAAATTTGCTTATAGCCACCATGCGACCGACCCTTATGGTCACAGGCTTTTATCGGCTTTTGACCTGGTTCGCCTGCATCTCTTTGGTGATCAGGATGATGAGGAAAAGAAAGACTCAGCTAAGCAACCGTCTTATAAGGCTATGCAGGATTATGTCCTAAAAGATGATGCGACCAGGGAGACACTGGCAAAAGAGCGCTTAGCAGATGCGACTTTGGAATTTGCTGATACGGAGAATTGGCAGGCGAGCTTAGAGCTGGATAAGACCGGCCGTGTTAAGGATACCTTATCCAACATTGCGACGATTCTGCACTTTGACCCCAATCTTCAAAACATTGTCTACAATGAATTCAAGAATGTTATTGATGTGATTGGTGAGCTGCCTTGGAGACGGTCACGTCCTGGCTGGAATGATTCGGACTTAGCTAATGCCAAGCTCTACTTTGAGCGTGTCTATGGTATTTGGTCACCTACCAAGTTCAAGGATGCTCTTTTAGCTGTGGTGACTTCTTACCGGCTCTACCATCCCATTAAGGAGTATTTAGAACCCTTGGTCTGGGATGGAGTCGAACGGATTGATTCGCTTCTTATCGTTTACCTTGGGGCAAAGGACACAGCTTATACACGAGCAGTCATGCGAAAAACTATGGTGGCTGCGATAGCAAGAATTTATGAACCAGGTATTAAGTTTGATTCTATTCTTGTACTAAATGGACCGCAGGGGATAGGAAAATCAACCTTCTTTCTCAAGCTAGGTAAAGAGTGGTTCTCGGATTCTCTGGCGATTTCAGACATGCGGGATAAAACTGCGGCAGAAAAGCTCCAGGGCTATTGGATTCTAGAAATTTCTGAGATGACAGGAATTCGAAAAACAGATGTGGAAACTGTTAAATCCTTTATATCACGACAGGATGATAAGTTCCGTCAAGCCTATGGGGTGAATGTGGAAAGTCACCCACGCGCTTGTATTATTGTGGGTTCAACCAATTCAGAAGGTGGCTTCTTGCGAGACGTGACTGGGAACCGTCGCTTTTGGCCGATTCGAGTGTCCGATGCCAGTCAGTTAAAGCCTTGGGAGCTAGTCGATGTAGACCAATTGTGGGCAGAAGCCAAGGTCTATTATGAAGCAGGGGAGGAATTGTTTCTAAAAGGAAAAGCAGAAAATGAAGCAAATAAAGAGCGACAGGAGGCCATGGAATCAGACGACCGAGAAGGCATTGTAGCTGAGTACCTGGATACCTTATTGCCAGATAACTGGGCCAAGATGGACTTATATGAGCGACGGACTTTCTTGGCTGGTAGTGACTTTGGCAGTCAGACTTTGAAGGGAACAGAACAGCGTGAGCGGGTCTGCATTATGGAAATTTGGTGTGAGTGCTTCGGTAAGGAACGACAGAATATCAAAAAGGCTGATTCCTATGAAATTGAAGGAATTCTAAATAAAATCGGTGGCTGGAATAAGTACACAGGAAATACGACTGGTAAGATGAAGTTTTCCCTGTATGGTACTCAACGTGCTTTTGTCCGGGTGCCGTAAGGCAACTTGGGAAGCTTTAGTTGGTTTCCGCAGGTTTTCGATTTTACCTTTCAGCAACCGAATGGGAAACTGCTCAAAGCTGTTGCCAATAGTAGTTTCTCTAGTACTAGTTTCCTTAGTTGCCTATCTTTTCTAAGAGAGTAGTGTTACTACTAGTAAAATAGGAGTAATGGACACCCATACGCGCGTAAGGAGTTTGAACCCTTTTGGCACCCCCTATCGGAAACCCTGGGAGGAGAAGAAATGCGAGAAAGAGAAATTGAAGAAAAACTGAGACTAGAAAGTCAGAAGCGGGGTGGTCTCGCCATGAAGTTTGTCTCGCCTGGCTTGGTAGGGATGCCTGATCGAATCGTGATTTTACCTCAAGGAAAGATTGGTTTTGTGGAGTTAAAAGCCCCAGGAGAAAAGCCCAGAAAGATTCAGGTCAGGCGCATGGAACAGTTAAGAAAGCTGGGGTTTCTGGTTTATATGCTGGATGATAAAGGAAAGATTGGAGAAATACTAGATGACATACAAGGCACATCCTTATCAGGAGGTAGCGACTCGATTCATTGAGGAGCATGAGACAGCTTGTTTGATTCTTGATATGGGACTAGGCAAAACCGTGATTACCTTAACGGCATTGTGGAATTTGATATTGGATTCATTTGAGGTCAGAAAAGTCTTGGTCATTGCCCCGCTTCGAGTAGCCAGTCATACTTGGAAGAGTGAGCTGGATAAGTGGGAACATTTAAAGGGGCTGGATATTTCCATTGCCATTGGCAGTGAACCAGAGCGAAGAGCCGCCTTAACACGCTCAGCCTTTATTTATACCATCAACCGAGAAAATGTCGTCTGGTTGATTCAGAATCAACTCTTTGATTTTGATATGGTGGTGATTGATGAGCTATCTAGCTTCAAGTCTTATCAGGCTAAACGCGTCAAGGCTCTTAGGAAAGTTCGATTTAAAATCAAGCGCATGGTTGGGCTGACGGGAACTCCTGGAAACATCATGGACCTATTTTCTGAGATTGGCATTTTAGATGGCGGACAGCGCCTGGGACGCTTCATCACAGCTTTTCGCAATCAGTATTTTGACCCCGACAAACGAAACGGTCAGGTTATCTTTTCTTATAAGCCAAAGGATGGCGCAGAAGAAGCCATCTATGAAAAGATAGCGGATATGACGATTTCTATGAAGGCAGTGGATTATCTTAATATGCCAGAACGAGTGGACAATGAAGTTCTAGTTGAGATGTCGGAGACAGAATTTGCAGTTTATAAGGAGCTCAAAGCAGAGATGGTGGTTTCTCTCAAGGGGCAGGTACTTGATGCCGTGAACAGTGCCAGCCTTTCGAATAAATTACTGCAGATGGCTAATGGCATGGTTTATGATGAGAATCGAAAGGCGGTACTCTTGCATGATCAGAAGTTAGTGGCTCTTGAAGAAATGGTGGAGAGTATGAATGGCCGGCCTTTGTTAGTCGCTTATTGGTTCCAGCATGATTTGAAACGCATCAAGGAACGTTTTTCAGAAACTAGAGTGATTCAAAGCAATCAGGATATTGAGGACTGGAACAAGGGAAAGATAGTCCTTGGTTTGATTCACCCGGCAAGCAGTGGTCATGGACTGAATCTTCAAGCTGGCGGTCATACCATTTGTTGGTTCGGCTTAACTTGGTCTTTGGAGCTGTACCAGCAACTTAATGCCAGGCTCTGGCGGCAAGGGCAGAAAGAAACGGTGGTTGTTCACCACATCATTACAAAGAGCACGATGGACGAACAAGTCATGAAACGATTGAAAGAAAAGGACATCTCTCAGCAATCCCTGATTGATGCCGTCAGATATGAATTGAGAGAGGAGGAAAAGGATGGATAAAATAGAAAGCTTTTTCTATGATTACAAGAACATGAAAAAGGAGATGAAGCTCTTATGTAGCCAGTTGGACCAGTTTGTCGGCATCTCAGAAAATGAGATGCTGGACACCATGGTCTATGGTCGGTCTGATGAACCAAGGGTGCAGACCAGTAAGAATCCTTATCGCAGTGAGATCATTGCTTTATCCTACAAGGAAGAAACAGAGAAAGCCAATCGGGAGCTTTATCAATATTTGTCAAAGCGCTACTGTCGTTTAGTTCAGGAATTGCATTTTTTTGAAGTAGCTGTCAGTCAGCTTCCAGATGATTTGGCGGAATTTGTGACGGATTTAGTCATTGTGTCAGAAAGCTGGGACAACCTTATGGTCAAGTATCATATCAGCAGGAGTACCATTAGCAGGTGGAAGCAAAAGGCCATTAAGGAACTGCGTTTGATTTATACCATCAGAAACCAGCAGTTAGAAGATTTTTTACTTAGCTAGAGGAGAACCATATGTGCAAACGAGGAGATATTTATTACGTAGATTTTGGAAATCAGAAAAACAGTCATATTCAGCAAGGGATTCGACCGGCCATCATCGTCAGCAATAATAAAGCTAATGACCATTCTCATTTGGTTACGGTTGTTCCCCTAACCAAGCAGGTTCAAAAGAAAAAGCACCTGCCTACTCATGTGTATCTACCTAAGAAAGTTTTCAAAGGGCTTAAGTGGTCCAGCTTGGTTTTGGCAGAGCAGGTTCTTACAGTGGATAAATTTCAGTTAAAAAATAAGGTCATGACCATTCGAGAAGAAGCCTGGCTGGTGCGGATTGACCGGGCTTTACGGGTCCAGATAGGAGTTTAAAAAATTTTGAATAATCTTCGCTAATGACTTGATAAATAAAAAGTCGTACGGTAACATACACATACAAAAAAGAAAAGGGGTAAAAGCCCTGAAAAAATAGTGGACTTAATTAAGAAATACGGATTTTACCACGTTGGAAGTTGACGACTACGTTTGGTTGGACTAAGGAGGCAGAAACATGTGGCAAGAAGGAATATTTACAAGTCACAATCGAAAGGTGGTTTACCTAGCGAAGGTAAGCACTGAACCCTTCGAGGATGGAATAGACAACGGACGCATCTTTAAATTGGGAGTGGACGTAGACGGTGAGGAAGTCATTAGTTACGACAGGGGTTGGGAAATGTATCCGGAAGATGAAAGCCTAGAAGAAATTTTGGACCAGATTCTAGAACGTTTTCCAGCTTAAATATAGAGCGCAGAAATATTTGAAGTTTCTGCCTTAAAAATGTCTGAGATACAAGAAATGGTCATTTCAGGCATTTTTTTGTACATTTGAGAGGATAGCAACCCCTGATCAGTTGTTTTTAGTTATACTAGAAGTACCAACAGAAAGAGGTGCTACACTTGAAAATCTTAGAAGTTGAAATCCTATCTACTTTATTTGTTTCAGGAGTCTATATCTACCATATCAAGTTTCAATTCTTAACACTTTATAATCAACAAACCTACAGCATGCAGGTTATGCCAGTGACAAAGGAAGCCATCTCAGATATGGCAGCATACATAATGGAAAATTATTACAGGCGCATGGTTCGTTGTTCATTGGATTGTTTTTCATTTGCGTAATAGGTCTACTTAACGTATAATATGATGTAGATGAGATATTCTCATGTCATCACTTTGATGAGACAAGTGACGGTTCTGACTTGTTGGTAAACAAAAATTAGCCGAGTGTGAAATGAGAATTTTTAATTTGAGTGGTCGGCTCATGGTCAATCTGATATTAATCTTGGACATAAGGGCCAAGCGGGTGGCGGACACCAAAATTAAATCCGATATTTAATCTTGGACATAAGAGCCAAGCGGGTGGCAGACACCAGAATAAACCGACTAAAATAAATGGCTTACAGCTTGCTGTAGGTCATTTTCATTTAGAAATTGAAAAGAGGTTGAGGTTTCAAAATTTTGAAAAAATTCCACTGATTACTTGCATCACCTCCTTTCTTGTTGTATAATATTAGTGAAGATAGAAATATCTTGAGTGTGGAGACACTTTAAAGTTGTACTGGGTATGGAACAGGTATAATTCCATAACTTAAAGCTATCAAGATGGGTAGCGAGCTCCAAAGCAGAGATAGTGCTTGACTAATACGGCTAGTAGAAGAATGTCCGTAACATTTTAGCTATCAAGATGGGTAGCGAGCCTGACAACCAGGATAAAACACTCACTATATAAATAGAAGGGTGACCTGAGTAGGTTGCTCTTTTATTGTTAAAGAAAGACTGGAAAAGCTTAGTGAATATTCATAGAAAAAAAGAGCAAGTAAGAAGAAATATTATTAGTAGTGCTCGTTTGTATAAGGAGAGACTTGTAGGTAAGCGTTTTATTTATATATTTGGTGATGAATGTTTTGAAATGCATTTTAAAACTGATAGTTTTAAACATCTTACTGGTGCAAATGCAAGACTGTCGCCAAACCAATTTTACATGTCAGCCTCTGAAGGGCATTTAGGGGGAAATCAGATATTTTTTAATGATCGCCATCCATTAAGTATAGCAATCAGAAAAACGGAGGGATTGAGAGCACTAGATTTATTTATAAAAGAGGAGCTATTTGTAATAAAGGATTTAGTTACTGCGTCAGCAACTTATCCGTATGCACTCACAAACCTAGATAAATCATTATTAGTGGTTCTGGACTCAACTGATGCTACTGGGGATACATATTATGTGCCTAGGAGTTTTAGAGTTAAAGATAGAAATATATTTGATAAAACAAGCTCTCAGTCTATTCATGCTGTCGATTTTATTTTAAGTAAAGAAGATGTGATAAGGAAGTATGATACTATCCACATGCAAGATAAGGGAAAAAGTTTGAGTACTTTATCAGAGGAGCTGAAAATGAAAATCTCTGATGATCTTATGTGCTAGTAGCCGTATTTTATAACTGAAATACTAAGTTCTATCTGTTGGTGAGATAGAACTTTTTTATTTGTCAAGTAAAAACTGTAAAAAACAAAAAGACGGGACTACCCCGGTATTAGGGCGGGACTACTCTGGAACTACCCCGGTATTAGGGCGGGACTACTCTGGAACTACCCCGGTACTAATACGGTACTAAGTCGGTACTGCTTTGCACGAATAATTGTGATATGATTAAGATGTGAAAGAACATAGAGAGGAGGGGTGAAGGCCATGCCGAGACGACCCGCTCAGCCCTGCAAATTTCCAAACTGTCCAAAGCTCGTACCTTATGGTTCTAAGTACTGCGAGGATCACCAAAGTGTTCACTCACTTGAGGTGAAGTCGACAAAGGCTAAAGGTTACGACTCACGGTGGAACAAAGCTCGGCTTCATTTCTTGAAAACACATCCGCTTTGCGTGAGGTGTCGAGCTAAAGGAATGATTACACCTGCAACAGTAGTGGATCATATCACTCCTCATCGAGGAAACCAAAAACTCTTTTGGAATGAGGGCAACTGGCAACCTCTTTGTAAATCCTGTCATGATTATAAAACTATGACGGAAGACCATGCTCCAATTTATGGCTATGATTTCTGACGAGGGGTAGGGGGGATAAAATCTCTGTGAGTTGCCTCTCAAAAGACCGTGGCCCCCTCAAACGTGCATTTTCGCAAAATGTAAAAGGGGTATATTTTTTGAAGAAATAAATAACTGAAAAACAAGCTGTAACAGGAAGTTATGGCTTGTTTTTATTTCGTTTTATGATTTAAAAGGTTAGAGATTTCAGTAAAGAAAGGAGGCAGAAATGGACGATTTTCAGAGAAAACAGATTAGAAAACTACGTTCTGAAGGTTTGGGATACCAATCGATTGGAAAGATAGTCGGTTTATCTAGGGATTCTGTTCGCAATTACTGCAAACGAAATCCGGAACTATTGGGCTATCGAAATGCCGTCACGAAGATGATGAAAGACCAAGCCAGTGGTCTTCCTTGTTGCCTTCACTGTAAAGAAACCTTTATCCCCAAAGGAACTGGTCGACCTAAGAAGTTTTGTTCAGATGCTTGTCGGAGATACTGGTGGCAGGACCATCCAGAATTACACCAGAAACAAAATACAGCTTACTATGAATTGGCTTGCCAACATTGCGGTAAGTCTTTTTTATCATACGGCAATGCGAAGCGGAAATTTTGTAGCCATGCCTGCTATATTCAATCTCGTTTTTACTAAGGAGGTAGTATGAAAGTCACACAAGATATGACATGGGTCTCTTTATCCATTGACTCTTTAAAACCAGCGGCTTATAACCCACGAAAGAAACTCAAGAAGGGTGATAAGGAATACGAAAAAATCAAGAAATCCATTGTGGAGTTTGGTTATGTTGACCCGATTATTGTTAATTTCGATGGTACTGTAATTGGAGGCCATCAACGACTGACCGTCTTATCTGACTTGGGCTATAAAGAAGTTCAATGTGTTCAGGTTCGAATTGAGGATGAGAATAAGGTAAAGGCCCTGAATGTTGCTTTAAATAAAATCACAGGCGCGTGGAATGAAGAACTTCTCGCAGACCTGATGGTGGACTTGCAAGATGCGGATTTCAATTTAGACCTAACCGGTTTTGAAGCCCCAGAAATCGATCAGCTATTTTCTAAGGTTCACAACAAGGAAGTGAAAGAAGATGACTTTGATGTAGATGGGGAGCTGACAAAACCGACTATCTCGAAACAAGGAGATATCTGGCATCTTGGGAAACACCGAGTGATTTGTGGTGATTCTACAAAGCTAGAAACTTATCAGCTTCTCCTGGGAGATAAGAAGGCCAACCTTATCGTAACTGACCCTCCTTACAATGTTAATGTGGAAGAAACAGCGGGAAAAATCAAAAATGATGATATGTCCGATGCGGATTTTTATCAGTTCCTTTTTAACATGTTTGTCAATGTAGAACAGTCCATGGAGGATGATGCTTCTATCTATGTTTTCCATGCGGATACAGAAGGACTGAATTTCAGAAGGGCCTTTAAGGATGCTGGCTTTTATCTGAGCGGTTGTTGCGTTTGGAAAAAGAATGCTCTGGTATTAGGTAGAAGCCCTTACCAGTGGCAACATGAACCTGTGCTCTATGGCTGGAAACAAAAAGGAAAACACCAATGGTTTTCTGATAGAAAGCAGACGACCATTTGGGAATATGACCGTCCAAAATCCAGTAAAGAGCATCCGACTATGAAGCCTGTTCAGCTTATGGCTTATCCGATTCAGAATTCTTCCATGCGAGGGACACTTATACTGGACCCATTTTTAGGCAGTGGGTCTACCTTAATTGCGGCTGATCAGACAGGTCGAGTTTGTTATGGCATAGAACTGGATGAAAAGTTTGTGGATGTTATTGTCAAACGCTACATGGAAGCAACAGAAAAGACGGATGTGAAACTAATCCGTGAAGGCAGGACCTTATCTTTTGAAGAAGCTTTGAATGAAATGGAGGAAGCACAATGACGATAACTTTTCTGGATTTCTTTGCAGGAATCGGTGGCTTTCGTTGTGGATTAGAGTTGACGGGAATGAAATGTATTGGCTATTGCGAGAAGGATAAGTTTGCAAGAAAATCATATGAAGCCATGTATGAAACGAAAGGAGAATGGTTCCATGACGATATCACAAGCATCAACCCAGCACAACTTCCAAAAGCAGATTTATGGTGTGCGGGAAGCCCTTGTCAAAATCTGTCTATCGCAGGAAAGCGAGCCGGATTATACGGTGAACGAAGTGGACTCTTTTTTAGATTTGTTGCTTTGCTCGAAAGCCAAGAAGAAAAGGATAAACCCGAGTGGATACTCCTTGAAAATGTTAAGGGACTTTTATCAAGCAGCCGGGGACGAGATTATCTCGACTATCTCTCTAGTCTGGGGCAAGCAGGGTATGACCTCGAATGGCAGATTTTTAATTCCAAAGATTACGGAGTCGCACAAAACAGAGAACGAGTCTATACTCTCGGACATCTTAGAAGCAGAGGTAGACGACAAGTATTACCTGTCCGCAGAGAAAGCAGCAGCCATCTTAAGCAGCTTATAGGTGGCATGCAAAGTTACAGAGTTTATGATACTTCTGGCATTTCAACGACTCTTGTTGGTGAGGGAGGCGGAGTAGGTGCTAAAACAGGACTCTATATGATTGACCAATCTTTGACAGCTCCTAAGGTAACAAATACAGCACGCTGTATCACTGCTCGCTATACATCAGGGGTGACAAAAAGAACAGCTATGAATACAGCAGTTTTAGAAGTTGCTGAGCAAGAGGGGATAAAGGTTCGCAATGGTACTAAGAAAGGTTATCAAGTTGCGAATGTTGGAGATTCAGTTGATTTATCTTATCCAGGATCCAGAACAAGAAGAGCACGAGTTGGAAAAGGATTGGCTCATAACCTTTCTTGCGGAGGGCAAATGGGAGCTGTTGTCTGGAAGGGAAAAACAGTTAAGATTCGAAGATTGACTCCTAAAGAATGCTTCAGGCTTTAAGGATTTCCTGATGAGTTATTTGAAAAAGCTTGTGCCGTAAATTCGGATGCTCAGTTGTATAAACAAGCAGGAAACGGTGTGACAGTATCAGTTGTATTTGCTATTGGGAAAGCCATTCTAAATGCGATAAAGGAAAATCATGACGAATAATCTTCCTGAATCAGAAACCAAGCATTATCTTGAAAAAATTGCTGTTCAATTGGAGTCGTTTCCATCGATATCACCAGTTTCCAAAATACAACTTCAGGAACTGCTTATGCATATTAAGAGGGCATTGAAGACCAATCAGTTTGGTTATCTAGAATTGAAATATATCAATCAAATGATTGAGCAATTGATTGTGGAGACCACTCTTGAAAGTCAAAAAATATTCGAATAATTATCTCTTATAACTGGATAAATATGTATAATAGAGGTATTATACCATTGAACAAATTGAACCCCAAAGGAGAACAAAGATGAATGCGAAGATTGTAGAATTATTAAAAAAGCGGTATCCTGCTGGAACAAGGGTGCGGCTCTTAAAAATGGAAGACCCGAATCCAGTGCCAATTGGTATGTTGGGAACGGTGGAAGATGTAGATGATATTGGTTCCTTGGTTGTTCAATGGGACAATGGCCGACAACTCCATGTGTTACATGGCATTGATGAAGTAGAGAAAATCGATTCATAAGAAATTAAGTCTTCGGACTTTTTTCTTGTGGGCTGAAGGAGGTGAGGGCATGGCACAGAAGGGCAGAAAGCCCAAACCAATTAGTTTAAAAATCTTAGAAGGGAATCCTGGCAAGCGTCCACTTCCAAAGAATGAAATACAGCCTAAGAAGAAAGCTCCTAGATGCCCTTCCTGGCTTGAAGAAGATGCCAAGAAAGAATGGAAGCGTATGGGCAAAATCCTAGAAGGATTGGGACTTTTAACTGATATGGATATGACAGCTTTTGCAGGTTACTGCCAAGCTTATGCACGCTGGAAGGAAGCAGAAGAGTTTCTTTCAAAACACGGCTCTATCATCAAAACTCCCAATAGCTATCTCCAACAAGTGCCACAAGTTTCTATTTCTCAGACCAATCTTAAAATCATGCTTAAATTCTGTGAACAGTTTGGCTTGACTCCATCTTCCAGAACACGACTTGCTTCGATGGATACAGATGTGGGGTCAGGTGATGAAATGGAAGATTTACTTGGAGGGCGCTTATGACATATTACTACATCCCTTCTCCCTTCATGCTTCCAACTTCTCATTATGACGAGAAAAAGGCAGACCGGGCAGTAACCTTCATTCAGAATCTCTGCCATACCAAAGGACGCTGGGCGGGACAGAAATTCTTCTTATTACCCTGGCAGGAACAAATTGTACGTGACCTTTTTGGTATCGTAAAAGAAGATGGGAATCGACAGTTCCTGACGGCCTATGTAGAGATTCCTAAAAAGAATGGGAAGTCTGAACTAGCTGCTGCGATTGCTCTTTATCTCTTATACGCAGACGGAGAAGCCAGTGCCGAAGTGTATGGGGCAGCTTGTGACCGAAATCAAGCTTCTATTGTTTTTGATGTGGCCAAGCAAATGGTTTTGATGAGTAAAGCTCTGGAGAAACGATCCAAAGTCATGGGAGCCACTAAACGTATCATCAATTATTCCAATGCTGGTTTCTATCAAGTGTTATCGGCTGAAACTGGAACCAAGCATGGACTCAATGTATCAGGTTTAGTCTTTGATGAAATTCATGCCCAGCCCAATCGCCATTTATACGATGTCTTAACCAAAGGGAGTGGTGATGCAAGGGAGCAGCCGCTCTTTTTTATTATCACGACAGCAGGAAACGATAAAAACTCTATTTGTTATGAATTGCATACCAAGGCCTTAGATATACTAAAGGGGCGAAAAAAAGATAGTACCTTTTATCCAGTTGTCTATGGCCTTTCAGAAGAAGATGATTGGAACGATGAAGAGAACTGGCTAAAGGCTAATCCCTCCCTTGGTCATACGATTGGGATTGACCGGGTTCGGGAAGCTTATCTGAATGCCTTAGATAACCCAGCAGAAGAAAATGTATTCAAGCAATTGCGACTCAATATTTGGACCAATTCAGCTGTGACTTGGATTCCGGAACATATCTATGATAAAGGAAGACAGCCGATTGATGTGGAGAGTCTAAAAGGCAGAGATTGTTATGCTGGTCTGGATTTATCTTCCACTTCAGATATTACAGCCTTTGTCCTAATCTTCCCACCAAGAAATGAAGCAGAGAACTATCAAGTTCTTCCATATTTTTGGTTGCCTGAAGAAACCCTGGTTCTTAGATCTAGACGAGACCATGTGCTGTACGATGTCTGGGAAAAGCAAGGCTTTCTTCTTACCACGGAAGGGAATGTTGTTCATTATGGATTTATTGAACGGTACATTGAAGAACTGTCCACTATCTATCATATCAAAGAAATTGCCTATGACCGCTGGAATGCGACACAGATGGTTCAGAACTTAGAAGGCATGGGTTTAACAATGGTTCCATTTGGTCAGGGCTATAAGGACATGAGTCCACCTTCCAAAGAGTACTATAAACTCATGATGGAAGGTAAAATCCAGCATGGAGGTCATCCGGTTCTAAAATGGATGGCCCAAAACGTAGTCATGAGACAGGACCCAGCCGGAAATATTAAGCCTGATAAAGAAAAATCTGTCGAAAAGATTGACGGGATTATCGCGACCATTATGGCTTTAGACAGGTGCATTCGACATCAAAAGAATGACGGTAGTATTTATGACGAGCGAGGAATCTTATCCTTTTAAATTTATTAGATTTTCCACAATTGAAAGAGTGATTGTAAAGCATCTCAAGCGAGGTGCTTTTTTTCATGCCTAGAAAAGGAGATGACTATGGGAATATTGGAACGATTAGGACTAAAACGACAGAGGGGAGAGCCCAAAAATAAGTATGAAGGGAATGACTTTTCGCTACTCTTTGGTCGAACCACGAGTGGGAAAACGGTCAATGAACGGACGGCATTACAAACGACAGCGGTCTATGCCTGCGTAAGGATTCTGTCAGAGACCATTGCATCTTTACCTCTTCATGTTTATCGATACTCCGAAGGAGGAAAAGCAAAGGATACGGAACATGTCCTTTACACGCTTTTGCATGATGAGCCGAATCCTGACATGACATCTTTTGTCTTTCGGGAAACCTTGATGAGCCATCTCTTGATCTGGGGGAATGCCTATTCTCAGATTCTTCGTGACCGTTCAGGTCAGGTGATTGGGCTGTATCCTTTGCTACCGGATCAGATGAGCGTTCATCGAAGTGAGAAGGGCAAGCTCTTTTATGTTTACAATCGTTATGAGGAAGACAATCCTAATTTTCAGGAAAAAGGAAGCATTGTTTTATCACAAGAAGAGGTACTTCATATTCCAGGCTTAGGGTTTGATGGTCTGATTGGTTATTCTCCGATTGCTCTGGCGAAGAATGCGGTGGGGATAACGCTTGCCTGTGAAGAATATGGCGCTAGTTTCTTTGGCAACGGTGCTAACCCCGGTGGAGTTCTCGAACACCCGGGTATCTTAAAAGACCCTGCTAAGGTCCGAGATTCCTGGAATGCAGTCTATCAGGGGACACGAAATGCTCATAAGGTAGCTGTCCTGGAAGAAGGTATGAGCTATAAGCAAATTGGGATACCGCCTGAAGAAGCACAGTTCTTGGAAACCCGCAAGTTTCAAATCAATGAGATTGCGCGTCTCTTTCGGATTCCACCGCACATGGTAGGAGATTTAGAGAAGTCCAGTTTCTCTAACATTGAGCAACAATCCCTTGAGTTTGTTAAGTATACCTTGGATCCCTGGGTGGTTCGGTTTGAACAGGCTCTTAAGAAAAGTTTGCTGCTGCCGGAAGAAAAGAAGACCCATTTCATTAAATTCAATGTGGATGGCTTGCTTCGTGGGGATTACCAAAGTCGAATGAACGGCTATGCGATTGGACGGCAAAACGGCTGGCTCTCGACAAATGATATCCGAGAGCTGGAAGAACTCAACCCTATCCCGCCAGAAGAAGGGGGTGACCTTTACCTCATTAATGGCAATATGACCAAGTTAAAAGATGCAGGAGGATTTATGAAAACAAATCAAAAAGGAGAGAGTCATGAATAAATTTTGGAATTTCAGCGAGAATGAAATGGGGCGTGTGCTGCATCTAAATGGTACAATCGCTAGTGAATCCTGGGTGGATGATGATGTGACTCCGCGAATCTTTAAGAATGAACTCATGAGTGGCACCGGACCATTGACCTTATGGATTAATTCACCGGGTGGAGATGTCTTTGCGGCAGCTCAAATCTACAATATGTTAATGGACTACAAGGATGACGTGACCGTCAATATTGATGGCATAGCAGCTTCGGCAGCCAGTGTTATTGCTATGGCGGGAACCACCGTCAATATGAGTCCAGTTGCTATGATGATGATTCACAATCCGATGACGGTCGCAATTGGCGATTCTAAAGAAATGGAGAAGGCCATTGCTATGTTATCGGAAGTCAAAGAGTCCATTCTCAATGCCTATGAAATTAAGACTAGTTTATCTCGGGTACAGCTATCCCACTTGATGGATGCTGAGTCTTGGTTTAATGCTAAGAAGGCTCTTGAACTTGGGTTTGCGGATTCTATTTTGTATGAGCCTGCACCTCATGAAGATGGGACGGTTCAAAGTATGATGTTTAGTCGAGCAGCGGTGACCAACCAGCTGCTTTTAAAATTGGCTGATAAAAAACCTCAGCCCAAAACACCAGTTTCTCAGTTAGAGAAACGGTTGTCACTCTTGAAATAAGAAAGGAATAACCATGAGTAAAATTTTACAATTGCGAGAAAAACGAGCGCAGGTATGGGAGAAAGCAAAAAGCTTTCTGGATACCTGTCGGGATGATAAGGGGCTGGTTTCTGTAGAAGATACGGCCCGTTATGAAGAAATGGAAGATGAGGTTGTTCGCCTTGGTAAAGAGATTGAACGCTTGGAGCGGCAGGAAGCACTGGACAAGGAATTAGCCAGTCCGGTTAGTCAAGCCATTGTCGCCAATCCAACTGTAGGCGGAGGAAATCCAAAAGGCGGACGTTCCTCTAAAGCCTATAACACAGCTTTTTGGAACAATATCCGCAAGAAAAACTTCTATGATATCGAAAATACCCTCAGTATTGGAGACGACTCACGTGGCGGTTACTTGGTTCCAGATGAATATGAGAAACGTCTGATCCAGGCTCTTCAAGAAGAAAACTTCATGCGGAGTCTTGCAACGGTCATTCAGACTTCAAGCGGGGAGCGGAAGATTCCAGTTGTGTCAGGGAACGGTGAAGCCACTTGGATGGATGAGAACTCTAAGTTCAAGGAATCAGAAGATACCTTTAGTCAAGTAACGCTTGGTTCCCATAAGGTTGGAACAGCTATTAAGATTTCTGATGAGCTGCTCTATGATTCCGTCTTTGATTTGGAAAGCTATATGGCTAATGAATTTGCTCGTCGTATTGGTGTGAAGGAAGAAGAAGCTTTTCTGATTGGTGATGGAACAGGTAAGCCAACTGGAATTTTTCAAACGGTCACTGAAGGGGCGACTAGTGGTGGTGCGACGATTACCTTTGACGATGTCATGGATTTGTATCACTCGCTTAAATCACCTTATCGGAAAAATGCAGTATGGATTTTGAACGACTCCACCGTAAAAGCTTTACGGAAACTCAAGGACAATAACGGCAACTATATTTGGCAGCCATCTGTTCAAGCTGGTGTACCAGATATGATTCTGAATCGTCCTTATTTCACCTCTAGCTTTGTGCCAACCATTGATACAGGTAAAAAAGTTTTGGCTTTCGGTGACTTTTCTTACTACTGGATTGCGGACCGTCAAGGACGTTCCTTTAAGCGCCTGAATGAACTCTATGCAGAAAGCGGTCAAGTTGGCTTTCTTGCTAGTCAGCGCGTGGACGGCAAGTTGATTCTGAATGAAGCGGTTAAAGTCTTGACCATGAAATGAGGCTTCTCATGAAGATTAGTTTGGAGGAAGCAAAGAACTATCTGAGAGTCGAACACTCAGAGGATGACCACTTGATTCAAGTCATGATTTCTGCCAGTGAAGAGTTGTGTTCTAGTATCCTACGCAAGAATCTAGAGGAAGTGACGGAGGAGAAAGAAGTTGACTTCCTTCAGACGATTGTTTTGTTTGGGACAGCTTATCTTTACGAGCACCGAGAAGAAGGAGGGCAGGAGAGTTTGGTAGAACTCCTCAAGGCTCTTCTTTCTGCTCACAGAAGGGATGTGTTCTGATGAAGATAGCTCCATTAAGCAAACGGGTTTTCTTTGAAAAACGAGTCATTGTGCAAGATGCTATTGGCAATGAAAGCAGTCAGTGGCAGCAATTGTTTTCTAGGTGGTGTTCCTGCAAGGTGCTTCTTGAAATGGAAGGCACTACAACAGTAATGGTCAAGAATATTCATCAGTTACGCTTTACGCTGCGCTACGACTCTTCCATTCGAGAGTTGGATAGTCAAACCACTCGTCTTCGCTTTGAGGATAAGTTTTATAATATCAAGGCCATTGATTCGTTAACTTATCCTCAGGAGATAATCCTGATAGATGCGACAGAGGAGGTACAATATGGCAACAATTGACCCGTCTGACCTAGCTCGAGCTGTTCAAAAGGAGTTGGAGAATTATGTTGAAAGGTCTACTGAAACAGTGAAAGCAGTGGTGGAAGACAGCACGGGGGAAGCTGTTAATGAGTTAAAGAAACATTCTCCGAAAAAGCGGGGGAAATATGCTCGAGGCTGGAACTCTACTGTGACTAAAGAAACGAATCTAGCTTTGACAAAAACGATTTATAATCGAACACCAGGACTGACACACCTCCTTGAAAATGGTCATGCTAAACGAGGCGGTGGCAGGGTTGAAGGAATTCGGCATATTGCTCCTGTTGAAGAAAAGATGATTCGCCAATTTGAAGAGCGCTTGAAGGAGAAGTTATGAAAAAAGATGAGTGGTTTTCATTTTTGAACAGTCTAGGTTTACCCTGTGCCTATCATCATTTTGAGGAGGGGCATAGTCCAGCTCCTCCCTTTGTGGTGTATTGGTTTCCTGCTTCTCAGAATTATGGCGCAGATAATCTGGCTTATCACAAAGGAAGTCAAGTCAGACTGGAGCTTTATACCGAGAAAAAAGACCTTGAATTAGAAGAGAAAATAGAAGCAGCACTCGACAGTCATTCTCTCTTTTTTGACAAGGAAGAAACCTATTTGGATACAGAAAAGCTGTATCAGGTTATTTATCATTTAAGTCAATAGAAAGGAAAAATCCGATGGAGAAAAATAAAGTCACCTTTGGTTTGCAGGATGTCCATTGGGCAGAAGTAACCAAAGAAGGAGATGATGGGGCGCTGACCTACGGGACAGTGGAGCGACTTAGGGGTGCCGCAGAGCTGACCTTGGAGCCACAAGGGGATTCTGGTTCATATAAAGCAGACAACATCAATTTTTATACGACAGAATCTAATGATGGCTATGAAGGAACTCTGAAACTGGCTCTTTTGACACAGGAATTTTTGACCCGAGTGTTAGGAGAAACGATTGATGCCCAGAGTAAAGTCATCTCAGAAATCGCAAGCAGTGAGAAGAAAAACTTTGCCTTGATGTTCCGATTTGAAGGGGATAAGAAAGAAACGCTCCATGTGCTCTATTATTGTTATGCAAGCCGGCCAACAGTAGCTTCTAAAACAAAGAGCGGTTCAGACATCAATGAAGTGGAATTGAAATTCAAAGCCAGTCCTCGGCCGCTTGATAAGCTAGTCCGTCGCAGGACCACAGAAGATACCCCAGAAGATGTCAAAAAGACTTGGTTCGCAAAAGTCTATGAACCAACTGTGAAACCAGGAGGTTAATCATGAGGAAAACGATTCAGTTATCAGGTAAGAACATTGAGCTAGCTACTAATGCTTACACACCGATTGCCTATAAAAAAGAATTTGGGAAAGATTACTTTCAGGATCTGTTTCAAATGTTGCAGGCAGAGTCGATTCTAAAAAAAGCTGAACAGCTAGAAGAAGGCAAAACTTTATCTGCATCGGATGTGGGTATGAGCATGTTGGCGGATTTTGATATGACGTTTTTTCACAGGCTCTTTTGGGTTTTTGCCAAATCAGCTAACCCATCTATTGAACCTTTTGAAGAGTTCTTTATGGGCTTAGAAGACTTTCCGCTTCAAACAGTAGGACCGGTTCTGATGGAATTGTTAAATCAAGGAATGACCACCAGAAAAAAGTCGATGCGTCGGAAGAAGCGAGTAGCGAAACCTTCACGGTAGAATCCTATCTTCACTGTTGTAAAGAGACAGGACTATCCATGTCAGATTTAAAAGAGATAACGATTGGCATGGCGCTGGACTATCAGACAGACTATGTGGAAGTGCGTACCAAAGAAGCAGATAGAACTCGCAAGGCTACGCAGGTAGACTTTGATAATTTTTGATGTGGTGGTAAGGAGGTGACGGTATGGCTGGAACGATTAAAGGAATCACAATTGAAATTGGAGGCGATACCCAGCCCTTACAAAAAGCTCTAAAAGGGGTGAACCACGAAGCCTTAGAAGCAAGCCGAGAACTGAAACAAATTGATAAGGCACTAAAATTTGACACAGGCAATGTCACTCTCTTAACTCAGAAACAAGAGGTTTTAGCCAAGCAAGTTCAAACAACCAAAGAGAAGCTAGAGACACTACGTCAAGCCCAATCTCAGGTAGAAGCTCAGTTTCAAAGCGGGAAAATCGGAGCTGATCAGTATCGAGCTTTTCAAAGAGAGGTCGAAATCACTCAGAACACTCTCAAAATCTATGAGAATAAGCTAGAGGGTGTAAACCGAGCTTTGGAGCAAAATGGCTCCAGTGTCACCAGCAACAAAAGTAAACTAGCTGCTTTAGGAGCTGAACAAAATCAACTAGCTTCAGAGAGTGAGAAAGCCGCTTCCTCCTTTAAGTTGCAAGAAAGTCAGCTAGGCCGTAATGCCAGTGAATCTGAAAAACTGGCCCTTGCTCAGAAAAAGGTTGCGGCTCAGTCAGAGATTGTCGAGAAACAGATTGCCAATTTAGAACGGCAGTTAGAGTTGACCAAGGCTGAATACGGTGAGAACTCAGTTGAAGCCAATAAACTAGAAAAGTCACTCAATGAAACCAAGACAGCTTATCATCATCTGCAAGATGAGATGAGCAGCATGAGTGGGGCAAGTGATAATGCTAACCACAGCTTAGCAGAAACTAACAATCTTCTAAGGTCTGAGATTCTAGCCAACTTCAGTGAAAAACTGAGCGAAATCAGTCAGAAGCTGATTGACTTCGGAAAAGCAACACTGGAAGCTTTTCGAGAAGTGGACGAAGGGATGGATATCATCGTCACCAAAACCGGTGCCAGCGGAAAAGCACTGGATGAGATGACAGATATTGCAAAAGGCCTTGCGACTGAAATTCCAACGGACTTTCAAACAGTGGGCAGTGCTGTTGGTGAGCTTAATACCCAGTTTGGGTTGACTGGTGATGCCTTAAAGGACGCTTCTGCGACTTTGATTAAGTACGCAGAAATCAATGGTTCGGACGTGACGGAATCAGCTATTTCTGCAAAACAAGCTATTGAAGCTTATGGACTTGAGACGAGTGATTTAAATCGAGTCTTAGATACTGTCACTTATACGGCCCAGGCGACTGGAGTCAGTGTTCAGGATTTGATGAACAAAGCTATCCAAGGTGCTCCACAAATTAAGGCTTTAGGACTTTCGTTTGATGAGGGTGTGGCTCTTATGGGGCAGTTTGAAAAAAGTGGGGTCGATTCTTCGGCTGCTCTTTCTTCTCTCTCCAAAGCAGCAGTCAACTATGCAGCTAAAGGAAAGACACTGAGTGAAGGCTTAAAAGAAACGGTCGAACAAATCCGAAACAGCACTAGTGAAACGGAAGCCTTAACGCTTGCATCCAGTATCTTTGGTACTAAAGCTGCTCCACGGATGGTGGATGCCATTAAGCGGGGGGCTCTATCTTTTGATGATTTAGCAGGAACCGCAGAAAAAGCAAAGGGAGTGGTTGCTTCCACCTATGAAGCAACACTTGACCCTATTGATCAGTTCACCTTAGCTCAAAATGCAGCTAAAGAGGCCATGGCCGAAGTTGGAGGAGCGATTGCAGAAACCCTAGCTCCGTTTCTCCAACAACTTGTTCCGCTTTTAAAAAGTGTTGCGGAATGGTTCGTGAATCTTCCGGAACCTGTGCGGGAGTTCATTCTGGTTGTGGGTGGACTGGTGACTGTTGCGGGTATTCTCTTACCCATTATTGTAGCCTTACAAGCTGCAGCTTTAGCTCTTGGGACGACGATTGGAGGGATGTTAGCTGCGGCTGCTCCGATTGTAGGGATTGTACTTGCGGTGATAGCGGCTGTTGCTTTATTGGTCATTGGTATTAAGGAACTATGGGAACATAATGAAGCTTTCAGAACGGCTGTTACGGATGCTTGGAATGCTATCTATTCAGCTGTTTCTTTCATCGTTCAGACAGTCGTAGACTTTGTGATGGAAATTTGGGGAACCTTGGTTTCTTGGTGGCAGGAAAATCACCAGTTGATTCAAGATGCTGCAACAACTGTCTGGAATGCCATTTCGACGGTAATCACCACCATTATGGATTTAATTGGGCCTTATCTAACAGCCGTTTGGGAGAATATCAAGCTCGTTGTTACAACAGCTTGGGATATTATCAAGACGATAATAGAAACAGTCCTAAATGTTATTCTTGGCATTATCACATTAGTTATGCAGGTGATCACTGGCGATTGGTCTGGTGCCTGGGAAACCATTAAGCAAATTGTATCTACCGTATGGGAAGGGATTCAGTCCATCATTGGCACCATTCTTAATGCTATCTGGCAATTTATAGTGAATAGCTGGAACGGTATCAGAGATAGTGTTTCAAATATTCTATCAGCCCTTTCTTCTTTATTTTCATCCATTTGGAATGCCATTCAATCCACGGTGACAGGGATTGTTCAGGGGATTGCAAGCGCACTATCCAATATCTGGAATGGGATCTTTCAGACCATATCAAATGTCCTAAACAACATCTTCTCAACTGTTCGAAATATTTGGGATGGAATTAAAAATGCCATTTCTGGAGCGATTGATGGGGCTAAAAATGCCGTATCCTCTGCCATCAATGCCATAAAGAATCTCTTTAATTTCCATATCTCTTGGCCGCATATTCCATTGCCGCACTTTAGTGTCAGTGGGTCGGCCAATCCGCTTGATTGGCTAAAAGGGGATATTCCACGAATTGGTATAGAATGGTATGCCAAGGGAGGGATTTTAACAAAGCCAACCATCTTTGGATTAAATGGTGCGAACCTCTTAGCAGGAGGGGAGGCAGGCAGAGAAGCAGTGCTTCCCTTAAACAGAGAAACATTGGGTCAGATTGGCCGAGGGATTGCCTCTACTTTGGATGCTCTGCCACAGATTACCATTACAATTTCAGATGTTGTAATTAGGGAAGAAACGGACTTAGAGCGCTTGGCAGAACATGTGGCAGGAAGGCTGGCAGATGAACTAGCCAGACAAAAACAACTGAAAGGATTGGGAATATGATTCGACACAATGAGTTGGTGATTGATGGGGTGCATACTTCCTCTTTCCCTTTTAAGGTGATTGTAGAAAACAGTCCACCGATTGTCATGAAAAGCAGCAAGACTCAGCTCCTTGAGCATAGAGGGATCAGTGGTGCCGTCATGGAAACCAACAAGCATCGCAATGTGATGGAGTTGACATTTAAGATTTATGTGGTCAAGCCAAGTGAAGAAGAACTTTTTCAGTTTTTGACTCTCTTTTCTAAAGAACAGTTTTGGCTGGAGAGCGAGCAGTTGAAAACAGTCCAACTCTGGTGCTATAAGGTCCTTGTTTCAAAAGTTATAAAGGACAAGCATGAGGTTTATGAGATGGAAGCGACATTCCAATGCCATCCCACAAAGTTCTTTAAAGATACAGATAGTCAGTCGTTCACTCAAAATGGTGCTCTGCGAACGAAGGGGTCGGCTTTGGCTTTTCCCAAATTGACAATAGTTGGAAACACCTCAACTGAAACCAGTTTTACGATTGGCAGTCAGGTTATTCGTTTGGAGAAAATAGAGTCTGGTGAAACACTGGTGATGGATAACAACCCTGACAAACCAAGTTTTAGAACCTTATCGGGAAAAAGCATCAAGTGGTCTGGTGACTTTTTAACGATTGACCCTTCAAAAGATAAAACAGTGGGAGTCGTATTGGAAACTGGGATTCAGTCCATTCGTTTTGAGATTGTCTGGGGGTGGGCTTAATGCTTTATTTATTGGATAAGGAAGTACAGACCGTTAAATGGAACGGTATCCCCCTTTATGAAGCAGTATCTGCTAGGGTAAAGGAAACATTGAATGGAGATTTCACCTTAACCCTCAGGTATCCTATAACGGACAGCTATCTTTATCGGCTATTGAAAGTAGATAATCTGATTAAAGCTCCTGTCCCTGAATTAGGAGAACAGCTTTTTCGTATTAAGAAACCAGTTGAAATGGATGACCATGTGGAGGTTCTGTGTTATCACATTACGGATGATGTCATGCAGCATTCCATTAAGCCAATCGGAAATTCTCAAGTCGGCTGTATGATGGCCTTATCCAGTATGGTTCAGGCAGCCAAAACTAGTCTTAGTCCTTTCTCTTTTACCAGTGATATCGTAAAGCACAGGGATTTCAATACCAAAGAGACAACAACACTATACAGTGTACTGCTAGATGGAGCGCATTCTATCGTTGGAACCTGGGAAGGTGAGGTCACTCGAGATAATTTCTTATTCTCTATTCAAGAGCACCGAGGAGAGAATCGTGGTGTCATTATTACGA
>NZ_AJRG02000015.1:0-50023 GCF_000298715.2 Streptococcus sp. GMD5S | reverse complement strand
TTAAAGTGAATGTAGTAGATAACGGCCAAGGTCAATTGGTTGCGACTGTAGAAAATGCGAATGCAGAACGTGTCTTCACTAACACTTATAAAGCAGCTTCAACAAGCGCGACAATCAAAGCTAAGAAAGTCTTGAATGGTAAAGAACTTGTAGCTGATGCTTATACTTTCGAATTGAAAGAAAAAGATGCAGTTGTAGCTACAGCTAAGAATACTGCTTCAGGCGAAGTTGTCTTCAACGTCAACTACACCGAAGCAGGAGAGCACACTTACACTATCACTGAAAAAGCAGGAACAGAAGCAGGTGTGACATACTCAACAGAATCCTACACAGTTAAAGTGAATGTAGTAGATAACGGTCAAGGTCAATTGGTTGCGACTGTAGATGAAGCAGAACGTGTCTTCACTAACACTTATAAAGCCGCTGAAACAAAAGCTACTATCAAGGCTACTAAAGTCTTGGAAGGTAAAGCTCTAGAAGCTGGTAAATACGAATTCGAACTTAAAGAAGGTGACGAAGTCGTCGCAACAGCCAAAAACGCTGCAGACGGTTCTGTTACTTTCGAAGCTATCAAGTACGCAGCAGCAGGTGACCACACTTACACTATCACTGAAAAAGAAGGTAGCGAAGCAGGTGTAACTTACGATAAATCTACTCACAATGTAACAGTAAAAGTTACAGATAATGGACAAGGAAAACTTGTTGCAGATGTAAAAGACAACAATCCAACCTTCACCAACACTTATAAAGCAGCTAAAACAAGTGCAACGATCACAGCTACTAAAGTCTTGGATGGTAAGGCCCTTGAAGCTGGTAAATACGAATTCGAACTTAAAGAAGGTGACGAAGTCGTTGCGACAGCTAAAAACGCTGCCGACGGTACTGTGACTTTCGAAGATATCAAGTACGCAGCAGCAGGCAACCACACATACACTATCACTGAAAAAGCAGGTAGCGAAGCAGGTGTGACATACGACACTGCTAAACATGAAGTGACAGTAAACGTTACAGATAACGGGCAAGGTCAACTTGTTGCAGCTGTTACAGGTAACAATCCAACCTTCACCAACACTTATAAAGCAACTTCAACAACAGCTACTATCACGGCTACTAAAGTCTTGAATGGTAAAGCTCTAGAAGCTGGTAAATACGAGTTTGAACTTAAAGAAGGTGACAAAGTCGTTGCGACAGCTAAAAACGCTGCCGACGGTACTGTGACTTTCGAAGCTATCGAATACGCAGCAGCAGGTAACCACACATACACTATCACTGAAAAAGCAGGTAGCGAAGCAGGTGTGACATACGATACTGCTAAACACGAAGTTAAGGTAGCAGTTGTTGATAACGGACAAGGTCAACTTGTTGCGACTGTAACTGACAACAACCCAACCTTCACAAACACTTACAAAGCAGCTTCAACAACTGTTAACATCACGGCTAAGAAAGTCTTGAATGGTAAAGCTCTAGAAGCTGGTAAATATGAGTTTGAACTTAAAGAAGGTGACAAAGTAATCGGAACAGCGACAAACGCTGTAGACGGTACAGTTGCTTTCGCAGGTATTGAGTACAAAGAAGCTGGTGAGCACACTTATACTATCTCTGAAAAAGCAGGTAGCGAAGCAGGTGTGACATATGACACTGCTACACATAAAGTGACTGTTAAAGTTGTTGATAACGGTGCAGGCAAACTTGTTGCGACTGTAACTGACAACAACCCAACCTTCACCAACACTTATGTTGCGTCTTCAACACAAGTAATTTTCTCAGCTAAGAAAGTCTTGAAAGGTGATAAAGAGCTTGTAAAAGGTCAATTTAAGTTTGAACTTAAACAAGGTGACAAAGTCGTTGAGACAGCTACAAACGCTGCAGACGGTACTGTTACTTTCACAGCAATTGAGTACAAAGAAGCAGGAGAGCACACTTACACTATTACTGAAGTAAAAGGTGACGATAAGAATATCAAATATGATGAGAATTCTTACAAAGTGACAGTAACAGTGACAGATAATGGTGCGGGTCAACTTGTAACAACAGTTGAAGGTAACAACCCAACAATCACTAACACGTATACTGAACCGAAAAAAGAAGAACCTAAGGAAGGTCCTAAGGGTGAACAACCTAAGGGAGATTTGCCAAACACTGGTGGAGCAGACTTTACAGCATTCTCTACTATTCTTGGTCTAGTTCTTGCAGCTTTGGCAGGACTTGTATACCGTGCTAAAAAAGTTGACTAATCTTAACTTTGAATAAAGCAAAATGATGGTGACCGTTTTACGGTCCCATCTTTTTGTTTTTGATAGTTTATAATAAATCTGCACAACTTGCTTCCTTTTCCTTTAAAAAAATCAAAAATTTCGGTATAATAGTCAAAGATAGTCAAGGTTCAAAGAAGGAGTTTGATTTACTATGAGATTTAAAAATACATCAGATCATATCGAAGCCTATATCAAGGCGATTTTAGACCAGTCTGGTATCGTGGAATTGCAGCGGAGCCAGTTGGCAGATACCTTCCAGGTTGTACCGAGCCAGATCAACTATGTCATCAAGACTCGCTTTACGGAAAGTAGAGGTTACTTAGTTGAGAGCAAGCGTGGTGGTGGAGGCTACATTCGCATAGGGCGTATTGAGTTTTCCAATCATCACGAGATGCTACGCGATTTGCTTTATTCAATCGGAGAGCGAGTTAGTCAGGAGATTTATGAGGATATTCTCCAGCTTTTGGTGGAGCAGGACTTGATGACCAAGCAAGAGATGACCTTGCTGACTTCTGTAGCAACAGATCGTGTCCTAGGGGAAGAATCCCCAGTTGTCCGTGCCAATATGCTCCGACAGCTATTGCAAGAGGTAGATAGAAAAGAGAAGTAAGATGAACTATTCAAAAGCATTGAATGAATGTATCGAAAGTGCCTACATGGTTGCGAGCCATTTTGGAGCTCGTTACCTAGAGTCTTGGCATTTATTGATTGCCATGTCCAATCACAGTTACAGTGTGGCAGGTGCGACTTTAAATGATTATCCTTATGAAATGGACCGTTTAGAAGAGGTTGCGTTGGAACTGACTGAAACGGACTATAGCCAGGACGAAACCTTTACGGAATTGCCCTTTTCCCATCGTTTGGAGGTTCTCTTTGCAGAAGCAGAGTATGTGGCCTCAGTGGTCCATGCTAAGGTGCTAGGGACAGAGCATGTCCTCTATGCGATTTTGCATGACGGCAATGCCTTGGCAACTCGCATCTTGGAGAGAGCAGGCTTTTCTTATGAAGACCAGAAAGATCAGGTCAGAATTGCTGCTCTTCGTCGCAATCTAGAAGAACGTGCTGGCTGGACTAGAGAAGATCTCAAGGCTTTGCGTCAACGTCATCGCACAGTAACTGACAAGCAAAATTCCATGGCCAATATGATGGGCATGCCTCAAGCTCAAAGTGGCGGTCTCGAGGACTACACGCATGACCTGACGGAGCAAGCGCGCTCTGGCAAGTTAGAGCCAGTTATCGGTCGAGACAAGGAAATCTCACGTATGATTCAGATTTTGAGTCGAAAGACCAAGAACAATCCGGTCTTGGTTGGAGATGCGGGTGTCGGGAAAACAGCTCTGGCACTTGGACTTGCCCAGCGTATTGCCAGTGGGGATGTACCTGCGGAAATGGCAAAGATGCGCGTTCTAGAGCTTGATTTGATGAATGTCGTTGCAGGGACACGTTTCCGTGGTGACTTTGAAGAGCGTATGAACAACATCATCAAGGATATCGAGGAAGATGGCAAAGTCATCCTCTTTATCGATGAACTCCACACCATCATGGGTTCTGGTAGTGGTATTGACTCGACTCTAGATGCGGCTAATATCTTGAAACCAGCCTTGGCTCGCGGAACTCTGAGAACAGTTGGTGCAACCACTCAAGAAGAATACCAAAAACACATTGAAAAAGACGCAGCTCTTTCTCGTCGTTTTGCAAAAGTGACGATTGAAGAGCCAAGTCTAGCTGACAGTATGACTATTTTGCAAGGCTTGAAAGCGACCTATGAGAAACACCATCGTGTGCAAATCACAGATGAAGCTGTCGAAACAGCTGTTAAGATGGCGCATCGTTACTTGACCAGTCGTCACTTGCCAGACTCTGCTATCGACCTCTTAGATGAAGCAGCAGCAACAGTGCAAAACAAATCCAAGCAGGTGAAAGCAGACGAATCCGACTTGACTCCAGCTGACAAGGCCCTGATGGATGGCAAGTGGAAACAAGCTGCCCAGCTAATTGCAAAGGAGCAGGAAGTCCCTGTCTATAAAGACTTGGTAACAGAATCTGAAATTTTGACTACCTTGAGCCGCTTGTCAGGGATCCCAGTCCAAAAGCTGACGCAAACAGATGCTAAGAAATACCTGAACTTGGAAGCGGAGTTGCACAAACGTGTTATTGGCCAAGATCAAGCTGTTTCAAGTATTAGCCGTGCGATTCGCCGAAACCAGTCTGGTATTCGAAGTCACAAGCGTCCAATTGGTTCCTTTATGTTCCTAGGGCCGACAGGAGTCGGTAAAACCGAATTGGCAAAGGCTCTGGCAGAAGTCCTCTTTGATGACGAATCAGCCCTTATCCGCTTTGATATGAGTGAGTATATGGAGAAATTCGCAGCTAGCCGTCTCAATGGAGCTCCTCCGGGCTATGTAGGCTACGAAGAAGGTGGGGAGTTGACCGAGAAGGTTCGCAACAAACCATACTCAGTGCTTCTCTTTGACGAGGTAGAGAAGGCCCACCCAGACATCTTTAATGTTCTCTTGCAGGTTCTGGACGACGGTGTCTTGACAGATAGCAAGGGACGCAAGGTGGACTTTTCAAATACCATTATCATCATGACGTCAAACCTTGGTGCGACGGCTCTTCGTGATGACAAGACGGTCGGCTTTGGGGCCAAGGATATTCGTTTTGACCAGGAAAATATGGAGAAACGAATCTTTGAAGAGCTGAAAAAAACTTATCGACCAGAGTTTATCAACCGTATTGATGAAAAGGTGGTCTTCCATAGTTTGGATAGCGAACACATGCAGGAAATTGTCAAGATCATGGTTAAACCATTGATTGCTAGCCTGGCAGAGAAGGGCATTGACTTGAAACTGCAAGCTTCGGCACTGAAGTTGCTAGCTAGTCACGGTTACAATCCAGAAATGGGAGCCCGTCCACTTCGCAGAACCCTGCAAACAGAAGTGGAAGACAAGTTGGCAGAACTCCTCCTTAAGGGAGAACTGGTAGCAGGCAAGACCCTCAAGATAGGTGTTAAAGCTGGTCAATTAAAATTTGATATTGCTTAAAAATAGAGAATCAGGAGCAATCCTGATTCTTTTTTTGCTACTTTTTTATAAAAAATGATAAAAAACTATTGACAAAACAAAAATATAGTATATAATAAAAACATAGAAAATAAAAATATCAAAAATTATAAAAAGGTAAAATGTTTATGAAAAAGAAAACAGCAGTGGTATTTGGGACCTTTGCCCCTCTTCATCAGGGTCATATCGATCTGATCCAGCGAGCGAAGCGTCAGTGTGACCAGGTCTGGGTAGTCGTTTTAGGCTACGAGGGAAACCGAGGCGAGCAGGTAGGTTTAAGTCTCCAAAAACGATTTCGCTATATCCGAGAGGCTTTTCGGGATGACGAGTTGACCTCTGTCTGCAAACTGGATGAGACCAACCTTCCCCTTTACCCTATGGGCTGGCAGGAGTGGTTGGACCAGATGTTATCGGAGATTTCCTACGATGAAGCCCAGCAAGAACTGATCTTCTTTGTAGGAGAAGCAGACTACCAGCAAGAATTAGCTAAACGTGGCTTTGAGACCGTCTTGCAAGAAAGAAAGTTTGGTATCTCAGCGACTATGATTCGAGAAAATCCAAGCAAATATTGGAAATATATTGCTCAGCCCTTCCGTCGTCAGTTTACAAAGAAAGTGTTGATTATGGGAAGTGCCAGCAATGGGAAGACCACTCTAGCCAAGGATTTGGCAAGGTATTACGATGCGCCGGTTAGCCTGGAATACGCACGTGAGTACCAGATCAAAAACAATGTCCGCGACGATGAATTGACTCCAAAAGATTACTATTATCTTCTTTTAGGGCAGTATGACCAGACCTCTAAGTTAATTGACAGTAATTCCAATCGAGGTCTAGTGATAGCTGACACAAACTCCTTAGTAACCAAGGGCTACTATGATTATTACATGGAGGCTGAGGATCAAGAGGACTTATCAGGAGAAACCTTTGACAATCTCTTTGTTTCGATCTTGGCCAAGGAAAAATGGGACTTGATTCTCTTTGTGCAACCTGTCGGCTCCTATGTCAATGACGGGTTTAGAGATATGACCATGGCAGAAGACCATATTCGTCAAAGTTTTTCCCAGCATTTGGATCAGATGAGGGAGCGCTACTTAGCAAACATTCCACTAGTTTATCTAGCTGAGGATTACCTAGGCAATTATGAAGCAGCCAAAGTAGCTATTGATGCCATTTACCAAGCAGATTAGGAGAAAAATATGAAAAAACTAACTGAAAAAATCACACAATTTATCGAAAACTTTAAAAATGTCCATGCAGAAGCCCGCAAGATCGGTTTTGTAGGAACCATGCACTTGCTCTGGAAAGATCTCTTTGTCGGCCGTAGTCTTTTCCAGTGGTTGTATCTCATCGCTTTGTCAAGTGTTCCCTTGATCTTGGAATTCACGCAAAATACAGAAAGCCATGACTGGCTGAGCTTGTTTGCATCTTGGACTGGGATTGTCTGTGTTATTTTGGTAGCAGAAGGGCGTGCAAGCAATTATCTCTTTGGGGCCATTAACTCGGCTATCTATTTGATTTTAGCTATGAATGCGACTTTTTATGGCGAAGTTTTGACGACTGTTTACTTCTTTGTCATGCAGCCGATTGGTCTCTATGCTTGGCTGTCCAATCGTATCAATGACCAAGGAAAACCAGAAGAATCCCACTTTGAAGCTAAGAAATTATCTGTACTTGACTGGCTCAAGTACTTGATCTTGACTGCCATCATCTGGATTGGTATGGGCTTGGCTTATCAAAGTATCCATAGCGCTCGCCCTTTCCGTGATAGTGTAACCGATGCGACCAATGGTGTTGGTCAGCTCTTGATGACACGTCTCTACCGTGAACAATGGATTTTCTGGATTGCAACCAATCTCTTTAGTATCTACCTCTGGTGGGGTGAGAATATCCACATCCAAGGGATGTACTGGGTTTACACGCTCAACAGTCTAGTAGGTTGGTACCAATGGACCAAGGCAGTTCGAAAGGAGGCATAAGATGGCAGACATAAAGATTCCAACAGGAATGACGGAAAAAGAATATTTTGAAATTCATGCAAGTCAAGAGGAGTTTTTAGACTGGTATTACAAGCAAGAACTCCCTCAATATGAAAAGCCAAGTGTGACGGTAGATATGGTAGCCTACTGCTTTGTCGAAGGAAAAATTAAGCTTCTGTTGATCCGTCGCAAGGCCCACCCTTATCAAAACTGTTTGGCTCTGGTTGGAGGCTTTATGGATAAGGGAGAGGATGCTGCGCATGCCTGTCAACGCGAGGTGAGAGAAGAAGTCAATCTCGATCTTCCTTTAGAAAAAATCGAGCAATTGCTGACCGTATCGACTCCTGGTCGTGACCCACGTGGCTGGACAGTGACCATCGCCCACTTGGTTTATTTGCCTAGTCGTGCATTAGACCTCGTTCAGGCTGGAGACGATGCTAAGGATGTGGTTTTTGTAGATGTGGATTTTCGGACGGGCAAGTGCTTCCTAGAGGGAGTAGAGTTGGAGGAGAGAGCCTTCGCCTTTGACCATTATGCCATTATCCAAGAATCCATCAAACGCATCCAAGGCCGTCTCGACTGGAATCCGACCTTCCTTTATCTGCTGGAAGAGGAGTTCACTGTCTACGAAGGAACTGAACTGGTCAATCTCATCAACCCAGGTCGGCCCATCGTCAGCAATAACTTTCTCGTAAAATACGGCGAATATGTAGAAGAAGTCGGACTCAAACGAGTTCCTAAAAAGAAACCAAGAAAAACCTATCGATTGAAATAAAAAACGAGGCCGGGAACTTTTCCCGACCTTTTTATTTATCATCATTTTTTATGAATGGCTATCTTTCTTAGGATTACTCAACATGTGAGTAAAGAAGTCTTTATATCGATACTTGAGATAGTTCTCGTGCAAAAATAACAAAGCGATATAAACAATCAAAAAGATTGTAGTCAGATAGAAGACATCAAATGCAGTTCGCGCATAGTAAGTGGCTGATTGATAAGAGCCAATAGCTCCCAAAATCAACCAAGGAAGATACTTGTAATACTTATTTAGCATAAGAGTGCACCTCCTATATTCTATTTCAATGTTATTATATTCCTTTATCTAATGCAATGCAAGCGATTACACAAAAGCGATGCAAAAAATAGGACTCTAATCTAAGAAATTTTCTATTTTTTCGTTTCAATTACGAATAGAAATAGTAGAGAGAAATTTTTTTAAAATAGTTTCTCTAAATAGTTGACAGATTCAAAGCCCAATGTTACAATTATATTACAAAAAGATTTCTTAACATTTCAAAAATGTTACAAAGGAGTAGAAAAATGAAAAAGAAAACCTATATCAAATTGATGGCAGCGACTGTATTGGCTTCTACCTTGCTACTGGGAGCTTGTGGAAATAAAAACGAAACCACTCAAACCAGCAGCTCTGCCAAGACAAGTCAATCATCAAGTTCTAAAGCAGCTTCTTCTAGCAAAGAAAGCAAGACACAAAAATCTTCAAGCTCAGCTTCATCTGAAAAGGCTCAGGCATCTTCTGGTCAGTCTTCTACAACGGCAGATCAGTCACAAGCGAAACCAGCACCTGAATCAAGACAAGAACAAGCAGCTCCTAGTCAACAAGCCCCATCTCAGGCACCTTCAACTCAGCAAGGTTCTCAAGCCCAGTCTAACCAGTCAGGCTATGATCCAACAACTGACCGCCAACTTCAAGACAAGCAAGCAGAACACAACAAACGCTACAAGGGTGTTTTAACCATGGTCGATGGTGATTTCTCAGCAGCTGCAGGCAACTGGAAGGGAGCAAATGGCGAAACTATTACGGTTTCATCAGGGGGCCAATTTACAGTAGAAACTGCAGATGGAAAGAAAGAAAACTATTCTATCAGAGGCTATTCTTACACTCTTGATGATGGCAAGTATAATGCCAAAATCGGTGGCGGAAAAATCATCCAAATTACAACAGGTGCGGATGGTAAAGTTTCGAGCGTTGCCTTGATTCAATAATAGTACCTAGGTTTTCCTAGGATCTAAAAAACCGTAAACTCCAAGTGAGTTACGGTTTTTTCTATTATGCTTTGTCTAATTGCAAGAGGGCTTCAATCTCTGCTAGGGTGCTAGCTTGTGAAATGGCTCCACGAAGTTTGGCAGCGCCAGATGTCCCCCGGAGGTAGTGAGGAGCGAGGCCGCGGAATTCACGAACGGCTACGTTTTCTCCTTTGAGGTTAATCAAGCGTTTCAAATGTTCGTAGGCGATTTTCATCTTGTCTTCAAAAGTCAAATCAGGGAGAATTTCTCCTGTTTCAAAGTAGTGGTTGATTTGATTGAAGAGGTAGGGATTTCCCATGGCTGCGCGACCAATCATGACAGCGTCAGCCCCGACTTCTTCGATACGCTGTTTGGCTTCTTGGACAGTGCGGATGTCACCGTTGGCGATGAATGGAATCTTGGTCAAAGCTTGAGCAACCTTGTGAAGGGTCTCAAGGTCTGCGTGACCTGTGTACATTTGTTCACGGGTACGGCCGTGCATAGCGAGGGCAGAGACACCTGCAGCCTCAGCAGCGAGAGCATTCTCCACGGCTAGGGATGGATCAGACCAGCCTGTACGCATTTTGACAGTGAGGGGGATATCAAGGACAGATTGGACCTTGTTGATAATAGAGTAGATCTTGTCTGGATCCTTGAGCCACATAGCGCCAGCTTCGTTTTTCACGATTTTGTTAACTGGGCAGCCCATGTTGATATCGACGATATCAGTCTTGGTGTTTTCCTGGATGAATTCTGCTGCGCGTGCGAGGCTGTCTTCGTCGCTACCAAAGAGTTGGATAGAAACGGGGTTTTCGCCTTCATCGATGTGAAGCATGTGTAGAGTTTTTTCGTTGTTGTATTGGATCCCCTTGTCAGAGACCATTTCCATTACAACGAGTCCAGCTCCGAGCTCTTTTGCGATGGTACGAAAGGCTGAGTTGGTGACACCAGCCATGGGTGCTAAAACGGTACGATTGGGAATCTCAACATTGCCAATCATAAAAGGTGTATTAAGATTTGTCACGAATGAGTTCCTCCAGGTCGTTTTCATTAAAGTTATAAGTTGTTTGGCAGAATTGACAAGTGATTTCTGCCCCGTGGTCTTCCTCTTTCATTTCTTCAAGGTCTGAGCTTGGAAGGCTGGCAAGAGCGTTCATAAAACGGTCTTTGCTGCAGTCACATTGGAAACGGATTTCTTCTTCAGATAGACGTTTGTAAGATTCGTCACCATAGATGGCCTTGAGAAGGGCTTCGATATGGTCATCGCTTTCTAGAAGGGTTGAGATGGCTGGCATTTCTTGAATGCGTTTTTCAAAGCGGGCAATCTCTTCTTCCTTGGCCCCTGGCAATACTTGGAGAAGGAAACCTCCGGCAACTTTGACCTTGTCGTCTTTATCCAAAAGAACATTGAGGCCGACTGCTGAAGGGGTTTGTTGGCTTTCAGTAAGGTAATAGGCCAAGTCTTCACCGATTTCCCCAGAGATGAGAGGAGTCATGGAGTTGTAGGGATTTCCAGTACCATAGTCTGTGATAACGAGGAATTGACCGTTTCCAACAAAAGGTCCGACTAGAACTTCACCAGTTGCAGTCTTTTTGATGTCAACACCTGGATTTTGAACGTAGCCTTTGACATTTCCCTTGGTATCTGCGACCGTGATGATGGCACCGAGAGAGCTCGTTCCAAGAACTTTTACAGTAATCTTGGTATTTCCTTTTTCATTGGCTGCGAGAATTTGGCTAGCGATAAGGGCACGACCAAGTGCAACAGTCGAACTGGCTTGAGTTTGATGTTTTTCTTGAGCAGTGCGGACGGTTTCAGTGCTATCAAGGACAAAAGCACGAAAGGCTCCGCTTTCTGATATAGTTTTAATAATTTTATCCATAGCTACTATTTTAGCATAAAAATGCCCAAAGGGGGAGCCGTGTGTTTGCTGTTTCTCTGAAATAATGACGAGGAAATCAGCTTTAAAATAAAATGAGAAACAGATTATTTCAGCATTTCTAAGATTTATGCTATGCTTGTAGGAGAAAATGAAAGGGGTAACAAATGTATTTAGGTGATTTGATGGAAAAAGCAGAATCTGGTCAATTTTTTGTCCTTTCCTTTCTATTACAAGATTCGCAGACAACAGTCAAGAAAGCCATGGAAGAAACAGGATTTTCAAAGGCGACCTTAACCAAGTATATCTCTCTGATTAACGAAAATGCCTTGGAAAGAGGACTAGAGCTGACCATCCACTTGGAAGATGAAAATCTGCGTTTGTCGGTTGGTGCAGCTACCAAGGGGAGAGAGATTCGGAGCTTGTTTCTAGACAATGCCATTAAGTACCAAATTTTGGTTTACCTTCTTTATCACCAACAGTTTCTAGCTCATCAGTTGGCTCAAGAATTGATGATTAGCGAGGCCACGCTTGGTCGCCATTTGTCTAGCTTGAATCATATTTTGTCAGAGTTTGATTTATCCATCCAAAATGGTCGTTGGCGAGGTCCAGAGCATCAGATTCGTTACTTTTATTTCTGCCTTTTCCGCAAGGTCTGGTCCAGTCAGGAGTGGGAAAGTCATATGCAGAAAGCTGAGAGAAAGCAGGATATTGCTACTCTAGAAGAAATCTGCGGTGCTAGCTTGTCTTCAGGTCAGAAATTGGACTTGGTTCTCTGGGCTCATATCAGTCAACAGCGTCTTCGGGTCAATGCCTGTCAGTTTCAAGTCATAGAAGAAAAAATGCAGGGGTATTTTGACAATATTTTCTACCTTCGTTTGCTTCGAAAGGCTCCGTCCTTTTTTGCTGGGCAACACATCCCTTTAGGAACTGAGGATGGTGAGATGATGATATTCTTTTCATTTCTCCTTTCCCATCGTATTCTTCCTCTTCATACTATGGAGTATATTCTTGGTTTTGGAGGGCAATTAGCCGATTTGCTGACGCAATTGATTCAAGAAATGAAGAAGGAGGAGTTGCTGGGGGACTACACAGAGGACCATGTCACCTATGAACTCAGCCAGCTCTGCGGTCAAGTTTATCTATACAAGGGCTATGTTTTACAAGATCAGTACAGATACCAGACGGAGAATCGCCATCCTTATTTGCTGATGGAGCATGATTTTAGAGGGACTGCAGAGAGAATTTTTCATATTTTGCCAGCCTTTCATCAGGGAACCGACCTGGATAAGAAAATTCTCTGGGAATGGCTTCAGTTGATAGAGTATATGGCAGAAAATGGTGGCCAACATATGAGGATTGGTCTGGATTTGACATCTGGTTTCCTTGTCTTTTCTAGGATGGCTGCCATTTTGAAACGGTATTTGGAATACAATCGTTTTATTGCCATTGAAGCCTATGACCCCAGTCGACATTATGATTTGTTGATTACCAACAATCCGATTCATAAGAAAGAACAGACTCCGGTCTATTATTTAAAAAATGATTTGGATATGGAAGATTTGGCGAAGATTCGTCAGATGCTCTTTGCTTAAAAGGCCTGAATTCTCAGGTCTTTTTTGTGAAATTCGCACAATCTCCTCACTTTTTTTTAAAATTTTAAAAAAATTGATAAACAAGAAAACGCTTTATTTTGTATACTAGTTACTGTAAAGAGGAACCCCCTCAAGATTTTATCAGGAGGACAGCACATGTCACAAGAAAAATACATCATGGCTATTGACCAAGGAACTACTAGTTCTCGTGCCATCATTTTTAACAAAAAAGGAGAAAAGGTCAGTTCTAGTCAAAAAGAGTTCACTCAGATTTTCCCTCAAGCAGGTTGGGTAGAGCATAATGCCAATGAAATTTGGAACTCTGTTCAGTCAGTTATTGCGGGTGCTTTCATCGAAAGTGGTGTGAAACCAAGTCAAATCGAGGCAATCGGAATTACCAACCAACGTGAAACTACTGTCGTCTGGGATAAGAAAACAGGACTCCCTATCTACAATGCTATCGTTTGGCAATCACGCCAAACTGCCCCTCTGGCTGAGCAACTGAAAAGCCAAGGTTATGTGGAAAAATTCCATGAAAAGACTGGTTTGATCATTGATGCTTACTTCTCAGCGACTAAGGTTCGTTGGATTTTGGATCATGTAGAAGGTGCTCAAGAGCGAGCAGAAAAGGGTGAATTGCTCTTTGGTACCATTGATACTTGGTTGGTTTGGAAATTGACTGACGGCGCAGCTCACGTGACCGACTACTCAAACGCAGCTCGTACCATGCTCTATAACATCAAGGATCTTAAATGGGACGACGAGATTTTGGAAATCCTTAATATTCCTAAGGCTATGCTTCCAGAAGTTCGTTCTAACTCTGAAATCTACGGCAAGACAGCTCCATTCCATTTCTACGGTGGAGAAGTTCCAATCTCTGGTATGGCTGGTGACCAGCAGGCAGCTCTCTTTGGACAGTTAGCTTTTGAGCCTGGCATGGTTAAAAATACCTACGGAACTGGTTCCTTCATCATCATGAACACTGGTGAAGAGATGCAGTTGTCTGAAAACAACCTCTTGACAACGATTGGTTATGGTATTAACGGCAAGGTTTACTATGCTTTGGAAGGTTCTATCTTCATCGCAGGAAGTGCCATTCAATGGCTTCGTGACGGTCTTCGCATGGTGGAAAACTCACCAGAGTCTGAAAAATATGCTCTCAATTCTCACAATAATGACGAAGTCTATGTCGTACCTGCCTTTACAGGACTAGGGGCACCATACTGGAACCAAAACGCTCGAGGATCTGTCTTTGGCTTGACTCGTGGAACAACTAAAGAAGACTTTATCAAGGCGACTTTGCAATCTATCGCTTATCAAGTCCGTGATATCATTGACACCATGCAAGTGGATGCGCAGACAGCGATCCAAGTCTTGAAGGTAGATGGTGGTGCAGCCATGAACAACTTCCTCATGCAGTTCCAAGCTGACATCTTGGGAATTGATATCGCACGCGCTAAAAACTTGGAAACAACTGCCCTAGGTGCAGCCTTCCTAGCAGGATTGTCAGTGGGCTACTGGAAGAACTTGGATGAGTTGAAACTCTTGAACGAGACAGGAGAACTCTTCGAACCATCCATGAACGAATCTCGTAAGGAACAACTTTATAAGGGCTGGAAGAAGGCTGTGAAAGCAACGCAAGTCTTTGCGGAAATCGACGACTAATACTGTTTCTTGATGCAATTATCAGTTTAATAATGAAACGACTCAGTTAGAAAGTGTGTAAATATGGAATTTTCAAAGAAAACACGTGAATTGTCAATTAAAAAAATGCAGGAACGCACCTTGGATCTCTTGATTATTGGTGGAGGGATTACAGGAGCTGGTGTAGCTTTGCAGGCAGCAGCTAGTGGTCTTGACACTGGTTTGATTGAAATGCAGGACTTCGCAGAAGGAACATCCAGCCGATCAACAAAATTGGTCCACGGAGGTCTGCGTTACCTCAAACAATTCGACGTAGAAGTGGTATCAGATACAGTTTCTGAACGTGCGGTGGTTCAACAAATCGCTCCACATATTCCAAAACCAGATCCAATGCTCTTGCCAGTTTACGATGAAGATGGAGCGACCTTTAGCCTCTTCCGTCTCAAAGTAGCCATGGACTTATACGACCTTTTGGCAGGTGTTAGCAACACGCCAGCTGCTAACAAGGTCTTGAGCAAAGAAGAAGTCTTGGAACGCCAGCCAAACTTGAAAAAAGAAGGCTTGGTAGGAGGTGGGGTTTACCTTGACTTCCGTAATAACGATGCGCGTCTCGTGATTGAAAACATCAAACGTGCCAACCAAGACGGTGCCCTCATTGCCAACCATGTTAAGGCAGAAGGTTTCCTCTTTGACGAAAGTGGCAAGATTACAGGTGTTGTAGCTCGTGATTTGTTGACAGACCAAGTCTTTGAAATCAAGGCTCGTCTGGTTATCAATACGACAGGTCCTTGGAGTGACAAGGTACGTAATTTATCTAATAAGGGAACGCAATTCTCACAAATGCGTCCAACCAAGGGAGTTCACTTGGTAGTGGATTCAAGTAAGATCAAGGTTTCACAGCCAGTTTACTTTGACACAGGCTTGGGAGATGGCCGGATGGTCTTTGTTCTCCCACGTGAAAACAAGACCTATTTTGGTACAACCGATACAGACTACACAGGTGATTTGGAACATCCAAAAGTGACGCAGGAAGATGTGGATTATCTACTTGGCATTGTCAACAATCGCTTCCCAGAAGCCAACATCACCATTGATGATATCGAAAGTAGCTGGGCAGGTCTTCGTCCATTGATTGCAGGCAATAGCGCTTCTGACTACAATGGCGGAAATAACGGGACCATTAGCGACGAAAGCTTCAATAGCTTGATTGCGACTGTCGAGGCTTATCTATCTAAAGAAAAATCGCGTGAAGATGTTGAATCTGCTGTCAGCAAGCTTGAAAGCAGCACATCTGAGAAACATTTGGACCCATCTGCCGTTTCACGTGGTTCGAGCTTGGACCGTGATGACAATGGCCTGTTGACCCTTGCTGGTGGTAAAATCACAGACTACCGTAAGATGGCTGAAGGGGCTATGGAGCGCGTGGTTGATATCCTCAAAGCAGAATTTGACCGTAGCTTTAAACTGATCAACTCGAAGACTTATCCTGTTTCAGGTGGAGAATTGAACCCAGCAAATGTGGACTCAGAAATTGAGGCCTTTGCTCAACTTGGAGTTTCACGTGGTTTGGATAGCAAGGAAGCTCACTATCTTGCAAATCTTTACGGTTCAAATGCACCGAAGGTCTTCGCCCTTGCTCACAGCTTGGAACAGGCGCCAGGACTCAGCTTGGCAGACACCTTGTCCCTTCACTATGCAATGCGCAATGAATTGGCTCTTAGCCCAGTTGACTTCCTCCTTCGTCGTACCAACCACATGCTCTTTATGCGTGATAGTTTAGATAGCATCGTTGAGCCAGTTCTGGATGAAATGGGACGATTCTATGATTGGACCGAAGAAGAAAAAGCAGCCTACCGTGCGGATGTTGAAGCAGCACTTGCTAACAACGATTTAGCGGCATTAAAAAATTAAGAAAAACTAGAAGAGAGGGAGGTAAGCTTTCCTTGCCTTCTCTCTCCTTCTTTTAAATGGAGACAACGATATGATGAAAGAATTATTTGGAGAATTTTTGGGGACTTTGATCCTTATCCTCCTAGGAAATGGTGTTGTAGCAGGTGTGGTTCTTCCCAAAACCAAGAGTAACAATTCAGGATGGATCGTCATCACGATGGGATGGGGGATCGCCGTTGCGGTTGCCGTCTTTGTATCTGGCAAACTTAGTCCTGCACACTTAAACCCAGCTGTGACGTTTGGTGTAGCCTTAAAAGGTGACTTGCCTTGGGCTTCGGTATTCCCATATATCCTAGCTCAGTTCGCTGGAGCGATGGTGGCTCAAATTTTAGTTTGGTTGCAATTCAAACCACACTATGAGGTAGAAGAAAATGCAGGAAATATCCTAGCGACCTTTAGTACTGGACCAGCAATCAAGAACATAGTATCCAACTTGGTTAGCGAAATCCTTGGAACCTTTGTTTTGCTCTTGACAATCTTTGCCTTGGGACTCTATGACCTTCAGGCAGGATTAGGGACCTTTGCAGTGGGGACCTTGATTGTCGGTATCGGTCTTTCACTAGGTGGGACAACGGGTTATGCCTTGAACCCAGCTCGTGACCTTGGACCTCGTATCATGCACAGCATTCTTCCAATTCCAAACAAGGGAGATGGAGACTGGTCTTATGCTTGGATTCCTGTTGTAGGACCTATTGTTGGTGCGGCCTTAGCAGTTCTCGTATTTTCACTTTTCTAAGATAAAAGAGTTATTGGCAACAGAGTTTGAGATGGAAATCTCAGGCTCTTTTTTGATGGCCAAAACATTAATATTTTAACTTATCTTAAAATAAGCTAAAACCAATTTTTAAGTTATGGTAAACAGTTGAAAAAAAGGTTGATAAAGTGGTAAAATGTTAGGAAGATAAGATGCTAACAATACATACTGATAGTTAATAGAAATAATATATTAATGGATAGCTTATGAAAAAACAACGAAATTTACATGTATTCTTAGGCCGGACGGCTCTATATTTTGTAATCTTACTTGGTTTACTTTATTTTTTTAGTTACCTTGGTCAGAGTCAAGGCACCTTTATTTATAATGAGTTCTAGTTTAAAGGAGAAGAGGAACAGTGTCTAATAAACCGATAAAAGATATGATTGAAACGATTGAGCACTTTGCTCAAACGCAACCAACATATCCTGTCTACAATGTTTTAGGTCAAGAACATACTTATGGTGAACTGAAGGCTGATTCGGATAGTTTGGCTGCAGCTATCGACCAACTAGGCTTGCCTGAGAAATCTCCAGTCGTCGTTTTTGGTGGTCAGGAATATGAGATGTTGGCTACCTTTGTAGCGCTAACTAAGTCAGGTCATGCCTACATTCCAATTGACAGCCATTCGGCCTTGGAACGAGTTTCTGCTATTGTAGAAGTTGCAGAGCCAAGCTTGATTATTGCTATCTCAGATTTTCCATTAGAGCAAACTAGCACACCGATGCTGAATTTAGAGCAAGTCCATGAAGCTTTTGCTCAAGCTTCTAGCTACGAGATGACCCATCCAGTCAAGGGAGATGACAACTACTACATCATCTTTACTTCTGGTACGACTGGTAAGCCTAAGGGAGTGCAGATCTCCCATGATAATCTCCTCAGCTTTACCAACTGGATGATTACAGATAAGGAATTTGCGACACCAAGTCGTCCACAAATGCTGGCTCAGCCCCCTTATTCTTTTGATCTATCTGTCATGTATTGGGCACCGACCTTGGCACTGGGTGGCACGCTTTTTGCTCTTCCTTCAGCCATTACTCAGGACTTCAAAAAACTCTTTGCGACGATTTTTTCCTTGCCCATTGCTATCTGGACCTCAACACCATCCTTTGCAGATATGGCCATGTTGTCAGAAGACTTTAACAGTGAGAAAATGCCAGGAATCACGCATTTCTACTTTGATGGTGAAGAATTGACAGTCAAAACAGCTCAAAAACTACGCGAGCGATTCCCAAATGCCCGTATTATCAATGCCTACGGACCAACAGAAGCGACAGTAGCCCTGTCAGCAGTTGCCGTCACTGATGAGATGTTGACGACTCTCAAACGCCTGCCAATCGGCTATACTAAGGCGGATTCTCCGACCTTTATCATTGATGAGGAAGGTAAGAAAGTTCCAAATGGTGAGCAGGGAGAAATCATCGTTTCTGGACCAGCTGTTTCAAAAGGCTATATGAACAATCCTGAAAAAACGGCAGAAGCTTTCTTTGAGTTCGAAGGTCTTTCGGCCTATCACACAGGGGATGTAGGAACTATGACAGATGAGGGCTTGCTTCTCTATGGTGGACGCATGGATTTCCAGATTAAGTTTAATGGTTATCGCATTGAGCTGGAAGATGTCTCTCAAAACCTCAACAAGTCTCGCTTTATCGAGTCGGCTGTTGCTGTCCCACGTTATAACAAGGACCACAAGGTACAAAATCTACTGGCCTATGTCATCCTAAAAGACGGTGTCCGTCAGCAGTTTGAGCGTGATATCGATATTACCAAGGCTATCAAGGAAGACCTAGCAGATATCATGATGTCCTATATGATGCCGTCTAAGTTTCTCTATCGAGACAGTTTACCACTAACGCCTAATGGTAAAATTGATATCAAGGGCTTGATTAACGAGGTAAACAGTAGATGATGGAGCTTTATAAACAGCTACCTCATTTGGAACCTTATGGTGATCTTCAGTACTTTTTATACGTAATTGCTGCGACTTTACCTATCTTTATTGGTCTTTTTTTCAAGAAACGTTTTGCCTTGTACGAGGTGCTCGTTAGTCTCTTCTTTATCGTCACCATGTTGGTCGGTGGAAAGACGAATCAAATAATCGCTCTTATCCTTTATGTTATCTGGCAAGTACTTCTTGTATCTTTCTACAAAAGGTACAGGAAACAACGGGATAGTAAATGGATATTTTACCTAGTTAGCTTTTTATCCCTATTGCCAATCGTCTTTGTGAAAGTATCTCCTGCTATTCATGGACCTCAATCTTTGTTTGGATTTTTAGGGATTTCTTACTTGACCTTTCGTGCAGTTGGGGTTATCGTTGAGTTGAGAGACGGTGTCATCAAGGAATTAACGATCTGGCAATTCTTACGTTTTCTTCTCTTTATGCCGACTTTCTCAAGTGGTCCCATTGATCGTTTTAAACGCTTCAATGAAAATTACGAGACCATTCCTGAGCGGGATGAGCTGATGGATATGCTAGAAGAGGCTGTCAAATATATCATGCTTGGCTTCCTCTACAAGTTTATCTTGGCTCACATTTTAGGAGAGACATTATTGCCTCCGCTGAAAAATTTGGCCTTGCAGACAGGTGGTTTCTTTAACCTCTACGCTTTAGCGGTCATGTACACCTTTGGTCTGGAGCTCTTCTTTGACTTTGCGGGCTACTCTATGTTTGCCTTAGCCATTTCAAACTTGATGGGGATTCATAGTCCTATCAACTTTAACAAGCCCTTTTTGTCAAGGGATTTAAAAGAGTTTTGGAATCGCTGGCACATGAGTCTGTCTTTCTGGTTCCGTGATTTTGTCTTTATGCGGATGGTCATGGTGTTGACCAGAAAGAAGGTCTTTAAAAATCGCAATGTGACCTCAAGTGTAGCCTATATTCTCAATATGCTGATTATGGGATTTTGGCATGGTGTGACCTGGTACTATATCGCCTACGGGCTTTTTCATGGGATTGGGCTAGTCATCAATGACGCTTGGGTTCGTAAGAAAAAAGCGCTCAATAAAGAACGGAAAAAAGCTGGAAAGGGTTCCTTACCTGAGAATCGCTGGATTCAGTTACTTGGCATGGTTGTCACCTTCCATGTCGTGATGGTTTCATTCTTAATCTTTTCTGGATTTTTGAATGATTTATGGTTTAAAAAATAAAAGGATGTAAAAAATGGATATCAAATCAGAAGTTATTGAAATTATTGATGAGTTGTTTATGGAAGATGTTTCTGACATGATGGATGAAGATCTTTTTGATGCCGGTGTCTTGGATAGCATGGGAACGGTTGAATTGATTGTGGAGATTGAAAACCGTTTTGACATTCGTGTTCCAGTGACGGAGTTCGGTCGTGATGACTGGAATACGGCTAATAAAATCGTAGAAGGTATTACGGAGTTGAAGAATGCTTAAACGCTTGTGGCTGATCTTCGGGCCTATCTTCATTGCTGGATTTTTGGTTCTTCTACTCATCTTTTTTTATCCAGGTACAACAAGCCATAATCTGACGGAGGAGAAATACTCGGCGGCTTCTGTTAGTGCAGAGAGTTTTAAAGAGAGAAGCCAAAAAGTAAGGGCTCTTACGGATCCAAATATGCGTTTTATTCCTTTTCTAGGGTCCAGTGAATGGATTCGATTTGATAGTGTCCATCCAGCTGTTTTAGCGGAAAAATACCATCGTCCCTATCGTCCTTACTTTCTAGGTCAAGCAGGAGCAGCCTCTCTCAATCAATATTTTGGTCTACAGCAAATTTTGCCAGAAATAGAGAATAAGCAGGCTGTATTTGTGATTTCGCCTCAGTGGTTTACGGAGACAGATTATGAACCCGCAGCGTTTCAGAGATTTTTTAACAGTGACCAATTAACAGCTTTTTTGGGAAATCAATCTGGTGACATTGCTGCAAAGCATGCGGCTATTCGATTGTTAAAGCAGAATCCTAATGTTGCATTAAAAGGCATTGTTCAAAAACTGTCAAAGGGTGAAGAATTATCAGATGTTGATCAGGTTGCTATTGATCTTTTTGCGCGATTCAACGAAAAACAATCCGCTCTCTTTGGACAATTCTCCATTCGAGGACAACTCAAGTACAAGGAACACGTGGAGAACTATTTAAAAGATCTTCCGGATCAATTTTCTTATGAGGAGTTAGAAAAAATTGTTCGTAAGGACGCAGAAGCAAATACGACCAATAACGATATGGGGATGGAAAATCATTTCTATACGAGAGAGATTCAAAAGGATTTAAAAAAATGGGAAGGATATCAAAAAAATTACAACTTCCTCAAGTCCTCTGAATATAATGATTTGCAGCTGGTCCTCAATCAATTTGCTAAGTCGAATGTCAATGTGCTCTTTGTCATTCAGCCGGTTAACAAGAAGTGGATGGAGTACACAGGGCTCAGCGAAGAGATGTACCAGCATGCAGTGGAGAAAATTCGTTACCAATTAGAAAGTCAGGGTTTTACCAATATTGCTGATTTTTCAAAAAATGGAGGGGACCCTTATTTTGTTAAGGATACCATTCATCTAGGATGGTTAGGTTGGCTGGCTTTTGATAAGGTTGTCAATCCTTTCTTGACGGATCCGAAACCAGCTCCAGACTACAAGATGAATGACCGCTTCTTTAGCAAGGACTGGGCGACCTATGATGGGAATATCAAAGATTTCCAATAAAATAAGCTAAAAGTTTGGGATTTAAACCCAAGCTTTTTTGTTTAAATAGCGAATATTTAAGATGAAAATAGGTCAAAAGTTTCAAAATTTTTAGAAATAGCGTATAATATAAAAGAGAAAAAGAAAAGAAAGGGATTTTAAAATGAACAAACGTTCTTTGTTACCTGTCTTGTCGACAGCCCTGTTAGCTCCAGCCTTCTTAGCTGGACAAGTCTATGCTGAAGAAGCAACAACTCCTGCAGAAAGTTCAGCTGTCGTAGTGACTCCTGCTACGTCGGCGACTCCAGCTCCTGTTGAGAGCCCTGCGGTACCGGAAACTTCGGCAACTTCAGAAGCAGTTGCACCTGCAGAAGCTCCGTCAGCTCCTGTTGAATCTCCTAAAAGCGAAGAAAAGGACACCGTTATCTTGCACACCAATGATGTCCACGGTCGTATCGTAGAGGAAAAGGGAGTTATTGGAGATGCTAAATTAGCGACTGTCATCGAGCAGGAACGTGCGAAATCAAATCAAAATACTCTAGTTGTTGATGCGGGAGATGCTTTCCAAGGTTTACCGATTTCCAACTCTACGAAGGGTGAAGCGCGTGCTGAAATTCTTAATAAGATGCAGTATGATGCCATGGCAGTAGGAAACCATGAGTTTGACTTTGGTTTGGACGAAGCTAAGAAATACAAGGAAATCTTGAAATTCCCATTACTTAGCTCAAATACTTATGTCAATGGAGCTCGTCTTTTTGAAGCTTCTACAATCGTTGATAAAGATAAGACTGTGGAAGGTGATGAGTTTGTTGTAATCGGCGTGACAACACCTGAAACAGCTACCAAAACTCACCCTAAAAATGTCAAAGGGGTAACCTTTACAGATCCAATCTCCGAGGTGAATAAGGTTATCGAAGAAGTCCAAGCCAAGGCTCGTGCAGAAGGTAAGGACTACAAACACTATGTTGTGCTTGCTCACCTCGGTGTAGATACCACAACTCCAGTCGAATGGCGTGGTTCAACTTTGGCAGAAGCTCTCTCTAAAAATCCTCGTCTTAAAGGCAAACGTGTGACAGTAATCGACGGTCACTCTCATACAGTAGAATCAACGACCTATGGAGATAATGTTACCTATAACCAGACGGGAAGCTACCTTCATAATGTAGGGAAAATCACCTACAAATCACGTCAGCTTTTGGGCAATCCAACTCAGATTCCGGCTGCTGATGCTAAAAAATTACCAGCCAATCCAACAGTTGAAAAACTAGTCAAAGACATTAAACAAAAATACGATGCTGAAAATGCGGTTGAGATTGTCTCAAATAGCCCTGTAGAACTAAACGGTGATCGTGAAAATGTTCGGGTTCGTGAAACCAACCTCGGAAACGTCGTGGCAGACTCTCTCTATCAGTATGGTCAAACAGGATTTAGCCATCCGACAGACATCGCTGTGACAAATGGTGGTGGCTTGCGTGAAACCATTGCAAAAGGCAAACCGATTACGAAAGGAAATGTCATTGCCGTTCTTCCATTTGGGAATACTATCTCACAAATCCAAGTGACGGGGCAACAAGTCTTGGATATGTTTGAAAAGTCACTCGGATCTATCTTGCAGGTCGATAAAGATGGCAAGAAGGTCTTGGATGAGAACGGACAACCATTGCTAGAACCAAGTGGTGGTTTCTTGCAAGTTTCAGGTGTGAAGGTTTACTATGATACCAACCTACCATCAGGTAAACGTGTCTTGGCCATCCAGGTCAAAAACCGCACAACTGGTCGTTATGATTTCCTAGACCTCACAAAAACCTACTATCTTGCAACCAATGATTTTCTAGCTGCGGGTGGAGATGGCTACACGATGTTAGGTGGTGCGCGTGAAGAAGGCCCTTCTATGGATGCAGCCTTTGAAGAGTATCTGAAAACCGCTGATTTGACCCAGTATGAAAAGATCAATCCGAACTCACGGACGATTTCTGTGGATTCTAAAAACTTTAGTCTACCAGTAGAAACGCCTCAAACGAATGCAGCTGCTAGCGATGCGACTACAAATGTGCCATTGACTTATGAGGTGGCAGGTCAATTTAGCAAGAAGGCGGTTGTCTCAGAAAAAGCTCTCCCAAATACAGGAAGTGAGCAGTCCATCTTCTTGCTCTTGATGGGAATGGTAGCTGGTTTGGCAGGTATCTTATCGAGTCGAAAACCAAAGCAAAAATAGGTTAAATTTTACATCTAGAAGAGTCTAGGGAAACGTTTTTACGCCTTTTTCCCTTGACTCTTTTTTGGTTTATGATATAATTAACCAGTAAAGAATCGGTGGCTATCTAAGTTTTTTTACGAAAAAGATAGCTAGGGAAGGAGTAACACATGAGACAGCTTGCACAGGAAATCGACAACTTTTTAAACGAGGTGATCTTGAGATCTGAGAACCAGCATGAAATTTTGATCGGGCATTGTACCAGTGATGTTGCCTTGACCAATACTCAGGAACACATCCTCATGCTCTTGTCAGAAGAATCCCTAACCAACTCGGAGTTGGCTCGTCGTCTCAATGTCAGTCAGGCGGCAGTGACCAAGGCTATCAAGTCTTTAGTCAAAGAGGGTATGTTAGAGACATCCAGAGATCCAAAGGATGCGCGTGTGATCTTTTATCAACTGACAGAGCTAGCTCGACCGGTGGCAGAGGAACACCACCATCATCATGAACACACTCTCTTAGCCTATGAACAAGTAGCAAATCAGTTTACTCCAAATGAACAAGAAGTGATCCAGCGGTTTTTAACTGCTTTAGTAGGAGAAATCAAATAATGCGGTATATTACAGTAGAGGACTTGTCTTTCTATTATGACAAGGAACCTGTCCTCGAGCATATCAACTATAGTGTTGATAGTGGGGAGTTTGTCACCCTGACTGGTGAAAATGGAGCTGCCAAGACAACGCTTATCAAGGCGAGCCTAGGCATCTTGCAGCCAAGATTTGGTAAGGTAACCATCTCAAAGACAAATACTCATGGGAAAAAACTTAGGATAGCCTATCTTCCCCAGCAGATAGCTAGTTTTAATGCTGGTTTTCCAAGTACAGTTTATGAATTTGTCAAGTCGGGTCGCTATCCGCGAAAGGGCTGGTTCCGTCGCTTGAACGCCCATGATGAGGAACATATCAAGGCCAGTCTAGACTCAGTTGGTATGTGGGAACACCGTGACAAACGAATTGGTTCCCTTTCGGGAGGGCAAAAGCAACGAGCAGTGATTGCCCGGATGTTTGCTTCTGACCCAGATATCTTTGTCTTGGATGAGCCAACGACAGGGATGGATGCGGGAAGCAAAAATGAATTTTACGAACTCATGCACCATAGTGCCCACCATCATGGCAAGGCTGTTTTGATGATTACCCATGACCCTGAGGAGGTCAAGGACTATGCGGATCGCAATATCCATCTGGTTCGTAACCAAGATTCGCCATGGCGTTGTTTTAACGTTCACGAAAGCGACCAGGAGGTGGACCATGCTTAGTTTGTTATCTTATGATTTCATGCAGCGTGCCTTCTTGGCGGTTATTGCCATGAGTCTCTTTTCTCCAGTTCTTGGGACTTTCCTTATCTTACGTCGTCAGAGTTTGATGAGTGATACCCTCAGTCACGTTTCTCTGTCAGGGGTAGCCTTTGGTCTGGTTTTGGGAATTTCTCCAACTATTTCAACCATCGCTATTGTCTTAATCGCTGCGGTCTTTCTAGAGTATCTCCGGACAGTCTATAAGAACTTTATGGAAATCGGGACAGCCATCCTCATGTCAACAGGACTTGCGGTGTCACTGATTGTCATGAGTAAGGGGAAAAGTTCGAGCTCCATGAGTTTGGACCAATATCTCTTTGGTTCGATTGTAACCATTAGCCAGGAGCAGGTGGTATTCCTCTTTGCCATTGCTGCGGTCGTTTTGCTCTTGACTTTCTTATTCTTACGTCCCATGTACATCCTGACTTTTGATGAGGACACGGCCTTTGTGGATGGCTTGCCCGTTCGTACCATGTCTATCCTCTTTAACATGGTTACAGGGGTGGCCATTGCCCTTATGATTCCAGCTGCAGGAGCTCTTTTGGTATCGACCATTATGGTCTTGCCAGCTAGTATTGCCCTTCGTCTGGGGAAAAACTTTAAATCCGTTATGTTACTAGCCAGCGCTATTGGCTTTTTGGGAATGGTGGCAGGACTTTATATTTCCTACTATGCGGAAACACCTGCCAGCGCTAGTATCACCATTATCTTTGTAGCTGTCTTTTTGTTAGTCAGTCTACTGAAACGTTTTATCAAATAGGAGAATGAAATGAAAAAACTGAGCTTACTACTGGCTAGTCTATGTGCCCTGTTTTTAGTGGCTTGTTCCAATCAAAAACAGGCAGATGGGAAACTCAATATCGTAACAACCTTTTACCCTGTCTACGAATTTACCAAGCAAGTCGCAGGAGATACTGCTAATGTAGAACTTCTAATTGGTGCTGGTACAGAACCCCATGAGTACGAACCGTCTGCCAAGGCAGTTGCCAAAATCCAAGACGCAGATACCTTTGTCTATGAAAATGAGAACATGGAAACTTGGGTTCCAAAATTGTTAGAATCCTTGGATAAGAAAAAGGTGAAAACCATCAAGGCAACAGGTGATATGCTCCTCTTGCCAGGTGGTGAGGAAGAAGAGGAAGGGCATGATTATGGCGGTGAGGGACACCATCACGACTACGATCCCCACGTTTGGCTTTCACCAGCACGCGCCATCAAACTGGTAGAGCATATCCGTGACAGCTTGTCAGCAGATTATCCTGATAAAAAAGAGACTTTTGAAAAGAATGCGGCTGCCTATATCGAAAAATTGCAAGCCTTGGATAAGGCCTACACAGATGGTTTGTCTCAAGCCAAACAAAAGAGCTTTGTGACCCAGCACGCTGCCTTTAACTACCTTGCCTTGGACTATGGTCTCAAGCAAGTATCCATCTCAGGTCTCTCACCAGATGCAGAACCATCAGCAGCACGTTTGGCAGAATTGACAGAGTATATCAAGAAAAACAAGATTTCTTATATCTACTTTGAAGAAAATGCTTCACAAGCCCTCGCCAATACACTCTCAAAAGAAACAGGTGTCAAACTAGACGTGCTCAATCCGCTAGAAAGTCTAACAGAAGAAGCAACCAAGGCTGGTGAGGACTATATCTCCGTGATGGAGAAAAACCTCAAGGCTTTGAAACAGACAACGGACCAAGAAGGACCAGAAATCGAACCAGAGAAGGAAGAAAATACCAAGACAGTTCACAATGGTTACTTTGAGGATGCAGATGTCAAGGACCGCACCTTGAGTGACTATGCTGGCAACTGGCAGTCTGTCTATCCTTTCCTTGAGGATGGAACTTTTGATCAAGTCTTTGACTACAAGGCTAAGTTGACTGGTAAGATGACCAAGGATGAGTATAAGGCTTACTATAGAAAAGGCTATCAGACAGATGTGACCAAAATCAACATCACGGATAACACTATGGAATTTGTTCAAGGTGGCCAAAGCAAGAAATTCACCTATAAGTATGTCGGCAAGAAAATCTTGACTTATAAGAAAGGCAATCGTGGTGTGCGCTTCCTCTTTGAAGCGACAGATGCGGACGCTGGACAGTTCAAGTATGTTCAGTTTAGTGACCACAATATCGCCCCAGTCAAGGCAGAACATTTCCATATCTTCTTTGGAGGCACAAGCCAAGAAGCCCTCTTTGAAGAAATGGATAACTGGCCAACCTACTACCCAGATAACCTATCTGGCCAAGAAATCGCCCAAGAAATGTTAGCGCATTGATGCAAGAGAAGATCCCGCAAATCTGCGGGATTTTTTGCTAGAAACGATTATCTGAGTAGGTTGTGGGCGCTATAGTACTACAGCTGTGCTGTTCACAATGTGATAAAGAGGTCATTTTCTACTGGCTGATTCTCACTAGCTGGCGAATGCAAAAGCTACGATTGTACAAATTATAGAATCTTTTCAGGGGATTTAGGAAGGGAGCTTAGTCATATTGACGCTGCTATCGCTTTTTGTTATAGTCAAGGAGAGAGCGGTCTGGAACACTAGTTTATTCACAGTCTGTGGATAAGTCTAGGGGAAAATGACATATAACTCAGGGTGTTGAAGCACCCTGATACTAGTTCCGTACATTAGTAACTTGCCAGAGAGCTAGTAGAAACCCTAGTACAGAGCTGTTTGACAAAGGTCTGTTTAGGGGTGAAGGCCTCTAAGTCTAAGAGCTGGATTTTGGAGAAACTAGTTTTTAGGCATGTTTTCTTATCCACAAGTTGTGGATAATTTTGTGAACAAGAGAAAGAGATGTGAGATGATGACGAACATAAAACCGCATGGACCATTACCAAGTCAGGCCCAGCTGGATTATTTAGAGGATGAACTAGCTGCCTTTATCCATTTTGGTCCCAATACCTTTTATGACCAGGAATGGGGAAGTGGGCAAGAGGATCCTATGCGTTTTAACCCGACTAAGTTGGATGCGCGTGAATGGGTTCGAGTGCTTAAAGAAACGGGTTTTAAAAAGCTGATTTTGGTGGTGAAGCACCACGATGGCTTTGTTCTCTACCCGACATCCCACACAGATTATTCGATCAAGGCTAGTCCTTGGAGGGATGGAAAGGGGGACTTGCTCCTTGAGGTTTCCCAAGCTGTGACTGAGTTTGATATGGATATGGGAGTGTATTTGTCTCCTTGGGATGCTCACAGTCCCCTCTATCACGTGGACCAAGAAGCGGATTACAATGCCTACTATCTGGCTCAATTGAAGGAAATCTTGTCAAATCCTGCCTATGGAAATGCCGGTAAGTTCACTGAGGTGTGGATGGATGGTGCTCGAGGCGAAGGGGCCCAGAAGGTCAACTATGAGTTTGAGACTTGGTTTGAAACCATTCGTGACTTGCAGGGCGATTGTTTGATTTTCTCAACTGAGGGAACTAGTATTCGCTGGATTGGCAATGAACGAGGCTATGCAGGGGATCCCTTGTGGCAAAAAGTCAAGCCAGACCAGTTAGGAACAGAGGCGGAATTAGATTATCTACAGCACGGAGACCCCTTTGGGACGCTATTTTCAATCGGTGAGGCAGATGTTTCTCTTCGGCCGGGCTGGTTTTACCATGAGGATCAGGATCCTAAGTCTCTGGAGGAGTTGGTCGAAATCTACTTTCACTCGGTAGGGCGGGGAACTCCACTCTTGCTTAATATCCCACCGAACCAAGATGGCCTCTTTGATGAAAAGGATATCCAGCGTCTCTATGAATTTGCTGCCTACCGTGACGAGCTATATAAAGAAGATTTGGCTTTGGGAGCCACGGTATCTGGCCCTGCTCTATCACCAGACTATGCCTGTCATCATCTGACAGATGGGCTAGAGACCAGTTCATGGGCAAGTGATGCAGAGTTGCCAATCCAATTAGAGCTTGATTTAGGTGCACCTAAAGCTTTTGATGTGATTGAGTTAAGAGAAGATTTGAATTTGGGGCAACGCATCGCTGCTTTCCGTGTTCAGGTAGAGTTGGATGGTGTCTGGCAGGAGTTTGAATCCGGCTATACTGTTGGCTATAAACGCCTTTTGCGAGGATCCATGGTAGAGGCTCAGAAGGTGCGTGTGATCATTACAGAGGCACAGGCTTTGCCTTTGTTGACCAAGATTTCACTCTATAAAACACCTACCTTGTCGAAAAAAGAAGCTGTTCAACAGTTAGAGTTTTCAGAAAAAAGTCTAGTTGTGACCAAGGGAGAAAATGTCCACTTTACAGTGAAGCGAAGAGAATCTAGCAGTCCTTTAGAAGCTAAGATTTCGATTCAACCAGGGACGGGTGTGCATGGTGTTGCTTATCGGGACGAGATTCAAGTCCTTGCGTTTCAAGTTGGCGAGACTGAAAAAAGGCTGACGCTACCAACCTTGTATTTTGCAGGCGATAAAAACTTAGATTTTTATCTAAATCTGACGGTAGATAGGCAGCTGGTTGACCAGCTTCAGGTCCAAGTTTCATAAAAGAAGAACCTTTGCGCGATGCAAAGGTTCTTTTGGTTAGGAGTGATTTGGTAGCCAGCTGAGGGTGAAGGTCAGTTGCTCAGCTTTCAAGAGGTCTTGGTGTTGAATGCTAGATACAGGAGCCTTGTCCAATCGGCATTCTTTGACAAAGTTGAAATGGCTGTGGTTTTGCTCGGCATGGATATCCAGCCATTTATTTTCCTTGGCTAGGTAGATACGGAGGTGGTCAAAGAGAGGAATTCCGAGATCGTAACTTGGCTTGCCCGGACAGATCGGGTAGAATCCAAGAGCTGACCAGATGTACCAAGCAGAGAGACTGCCATTGTCCTCATCGCCAGGATAGGCTTCCCAGCTGGGGTGAAAGGCTTTCTGACGCAAGGTTTTGATGAGTAGAGCAGTGTAGTCAGGGTAGTCGCTGTAGCGGAAGAGATAAGGGATGTGGAAGCTCGGTTGGTTGGAAATGGCGATTTGCCCAAAAGGAGCGGTAGCCATCTCGCTCATCTCGTGAATCTCGTAACCATAGCCGGTGGTTTCAAAGAGAGGAGCGTCCTGACAGGCTTTCAAAAGATAGTGGCTGAAGGCTTCTTTTCCACCCATGAGTTGACGCAAACCTGGGATGTCGTGGAGAACGCCTAAAGTCGCTTGAATGGCAGAGCATTCGGCGTAGTCGCGTCCCCAACTATAGGGAGAGAAGTCAGGGCGGAAGTTTCCTTGACTATCTCGCGCTCGCATGTAACCTGTTTCAGCATCAAATAGATGACGGTAATTTTGAGACGCAGTTCTATATGTTTCCGCGATGTCATTCTGACCAAGCTTTTCGGCACAGCTGGCGATACAAAAATCGCTATAGGCGTAGTCAAGGGTGTGACTGACACTTTCGTGGTGGTCGGTAGAGAGGTAGCCCAGTTCTTGGTATTGGGCTAGTCCGTGGCGGCCATTGATGCCGAGAGGGTCGGACTTAGTGGCTGTTTCAAGCATGGCTTGAAGGAGTTCTTTTTCTAGGTCGGGGGCCATGTCCTTGCAGGCGCTGTCTGCGATAATGCCATCTAGCAGGGTACCAGGCATCATGCCACGTTCATCTGGAGCCAACCATTTTGGAAGGAACCCAGTATCGCGGTAGCTATTGAGGAAACCTTCTAAAAAGAGGTGATAGTGTTCCGGTATGACAAGGGCAAAGAGGGGGAAGGTGGTGCGGAAGGTATCCCAGAAGCCATTATTGCTAAAGAGGATACCGGGCTTGACAGTACCAGTAGTCAGGTCCATATGGATGGTTTGCCCTGACTCGTTCACTTCATAAAAAGTCTGTGGGAAGAGGAAGAGTCTGTAGAGGCAGTGATCAAAGAAGGTCCGGTCAGCCTCTCCTGTCTCTAGTATGTCAAAACGATGGAGGAGATTTTCCCAGTCTGCTTGGGCACTTGCTTTACAGCTATCAAAGTCCTTTTGAGGTAGATTAAGCAGAGCTTGAGAAGGCGAGATGAAAGAAGTTGCTAGCTGGATGTCAGCATGACTGCTTGCTAAGTCAATTCGCCAGTCTCCGCTTTCTTGGTTGACAGCAAGAATATCCGTATTTATTTGTAGGGCGGTGAAGAGTATCAGTGGATTTTTATTGGTCTCTGTTTTGCCTTCTTGTCTCAGGGCTAGAGTCTGCTTATCTACCTGCTCAATTGTTAAATCATCTGCAGCGTGAAGGTAGAGGGAGAGGGATTTGCCTTGCTTTTGCTCCAAACGAATAGAAGCGCCATAGCAAGTCGGTGTAAGCTGGGTTTCAATCTGATAGCGCAGGGAGAAAATCTTCAGATAATGAGGTTGGAAGGAAGCTTTATCCCTATCATAGGAGGATTGACGGTGAAAGAGGTTATCTCCCCCAAGCTGGCCGGTGACAGGTGTCAGAAGGAGCCAAGAGTAGTCGCCAATCCAAGGGCTGGGCTGGTGGGTCAATCGAATCCCCTGAAAGATGGGCAGATGCGGATCGAAGAACCAAGCTCCCTCCTGGTCGCTGGTCTGAGGCACAAAATAATTCATCCCAAAAGGAACGCCTGTGTAGGGCAGGGTATTTCCTCGAGAAAAGGCATGCTTGCTAGCAGTCCCAAAGCGGGTATCGATGGTTTCAAGTAGTGGTTTCATAGTATTTCCTTTAGCTGTTTTTCTACATTATATCAGAAAAATGAGGTCTTTAGAAAAGGAGTTTCAAAGATAACTATTTTGTAGAAAAATGACTATCATTTGTGTATGTATTTTCTGTCTCAAAAACTATATACTGAACATGAAACTTGTTTGAAAGAGGAAACTGCACGATGATTTATTCGAAAGAAATTGTTAGAGAATGGCTGGATGAAGTAGCAGAGCGGGCTAAGGACCATCCGGAGTGGGTGGATGTCTTTGAGCGTTGCTATACAGACACCTTGGACAATACGGTTGAGATCCTAGAAGATGGTTCAACCTTTGTACTCACAGGAGATATTCCTGCCATGTGGCTTCGGGATTCGACTGCCCAACTCAGACCCTACCTTCATGTGGCTAAAAGAGATCCTCTCTTACGTCAGACCATTGCAGGTTTGGTCAAGCGTCAAATGACCCTAGTACTCAAAGATCCGTATGCCAACTCCTTTAACATTGAGGAAAACTGGAAGGGCCACCACGAGACCGACCATACAGACCTTAATGGTTGGATTTGGGAGCGCAAGTATGAGGTGGACTCGCTTTGCTATCCTTTGCAGCTGGCTTATCTCCTATGGAAAGAGACTGGCGAAACCAGCCAGTTTGATGAAACTTTTGTCACAGCAACTAAGGAAATCCTTCATCTCTGGACGGTAGAGCAAGATCACAACAACTCTGCCTATCGTTTTGTTCGTGATACAGACCGTAAGGAAGACACTTTGGTAAATGATGGCTTTGGACCTGACTTTGCCGTGACAGGAATGACCTGGTCAGCCTTCCGACCAAGTGATGATTGTTGTCAGTATAGCTACTTGATTCCATCCAATATGTTTGCAGTCGTTGTCTTGGGTTATGTCCAAGAAATCTTTGCAGAATTGAATCTAGCTGATAGCGAGAGTGTCATCGCAGACGCTAAACGTCTGCAAGCAGAGATCCAAGAAGGGATCGAAAACTATGCCTACACCACCAACAGCAAGGGCGAAAAGATTTACGCCTTTGAAGTGGATGGTCTAGGAAATGCCAGCATCATGGATGATCCAAACGTCCCAAGTCTACTGGCTGCTCCATATCTTGGTTACTGTGATGTGGATGATGAAGTGTATCAAGCAACTCGTCGCACCATTCTCAGCCCTGAAAATCCATACTTCTACCAAGGAGAATACGCTAGCGGTCTCGGAAGCTCTCATACCTTCTATCGTTATATCTGGCCGATTGCCCTATCTATCCAAGGATTGACAACGACGGATAAGGCGGAGAAAAAACATTTGCTAGATCAACTCGTTGCCTGCGATGGTGGAACAGGTGTCATGCACGAAAGCTTCCACGTAGACGATCCGACTCTCTACTCTCGTGAATGGTTCTCATGGGCCAACATGATGTTCTGCGAATTGGTCTTGGATTACCTAGATATTCGCTAATACTCTTCGAAAATCAAATTCAAACCACGTCAGCTTCACCTTGCCGTATATATGTTACTGACTTCGTCAGTTCTATCTACAACCTCAAAGCAGTGCTTTGAGCAACCTGCAGCTAGCTTCCTAGTTTGCTCTTTGATTTTCATTGAGTATAAGGAGCACGTTTTCGCTCAACTGATTCTAGGAAAGAATCACAAATATATTTTTAAATTTAAGTTAGAATGAGGTTTTACTCATGGAAAATGTTGTTGTACATATCATCTCTCACAGTCACTGGGATCGTGAGTGGTATCTACCTTTTGAAAGTCACCGGATGCAGTTGGTGGAACTTTTTGACAATCTGTTTGATCTTTTTGAAAATGACCCTGAATTCAAGAGCTTCCACTTGGATGGACAAACCATTGTCCTCGATGACTATTTAGAAATTCGTCCTGAAAACCGTGACAAGGTGCAGCGTTATATTGACGAAGGCAAGCTCAAGATTGGTCCTTTTTACATCTTGCAGGATGATTACTTGATCTCCAGTGAAGCCAATGTCCGTAATACCTTGATTGGTCAGGCTGAATGCGCTAAATGGGGCAAATCTACTCAGATTGGTTACTTCCCAGATACCTTTGGGAATATGGGGCAAGCACCTCAAATCCTTCAAAAATCAGGCATTCACGTAGCAGCCTTTGGTCGTGGTGTCAAACCGATCGGTTTTGACAACCAAGTCCTTGAAGATGAGCAATTTACGTCTCAATTCTCTGAGATGTACTGGCAGGGTGCTGATGGTAGCCGTGTACTCGGTATTCTTTTTGCTAATTGGTACAGTAACGGGAATGAAATTCCAGTGGATAAAGACGAGGCTTTGGCTTTCTGGAAGCAAAAATTAGCAGACGTCCGTGATTATGCATCAACCAACCAATGGTTGATGATGAACGGCTGTGACCACCAGCCTGTTCAGAGAAATCTGAGCGAAGCCATTCGTGTGGCAAACGAACTCTTCCCTGACGTGACCTTTATTCATAGCTCATTTGACGAATATGTCCAAGCACTGGAAAGTGCCCTTCCTGAACAATTATCAACGGTCACAGGTGAGTTAACCAGTCAGGAAACGGATGGTTGGTATACTCTTGCCAATACTTCTTCTTCACGCGTTTACCTCAAACAAGCCTTCCAAGAAAATAGCAACTTGTTAGAGCAGGTCGTGGAACCATTAACCATTATCACTGGTGGACATAACCACAAGGATCAATTGACCTATGCTTGGAAAGTACTTCTGCAAAATGCACCGCACGATAGTATCTGTGGCTGTAGTATTGACGAGGTTCACCGTGAAATGGAAACTCGTTTTGCAAAGGTTAATCAAGTCGGGAATTTTGTTAAGACTAATCTTCTTAACGAATGGAAGGGCAAGTTGGCTACCCAAAATGCACAAAGTGAGCATCTTTTCACTGTTATCAATACAGCTTTGCATGATAAAGTAGATACCGTCAGCACGATTGTCGATGTAGCGGTCTGTCCATTTAAGGAATTGCACCCGACAGAGGGCTTCAAGAAAATGGCAGCCTTAACCTTGCCAGAGTATCATGTTGAAGATTTGGATGGTCATGTCATTGAAGCCAAGATTGAAGACTTGGGAGCAAGTTTTGGCTATACTTTGCCAAAGGATAAATTCCGCCAACCATATATTGCACGCCAAGTGCGCGTGACAATCCCAGTCCACCTTGCTCCGCTTTCTTGGGCAAGCTTCCAATTGGTCGAAGGTCAAGTAGATCACCGTGATGGTATTTACCAAAATGGAGTCATTGATACACCATTCGTGACAGTGAGTGTAGATGAAGGAATCACAGTCTATGACAAGACTACAAACGAAGCCTACGAAGATTTCATCCAATTTGAGGACCGTGGAGATATTGGTAACGAGTACATTTACTTCCAACCAAAAGGAACTGAACCAATTTATGCTCAACTGAAAGGTTATGAAGTCTTAGAAAACAATGCTCGCTATGCTAAGGTTTTGCTCAAACATGACTTGACTATTCCAGTTAGCGCAGATGAAAGATTGGATGCAGAACAAAGAGGGATCATCGAGTTCATGAAACGAGATGCAGGTCGTTCAGAAGAGTTGACAACCATTCCTCTTGAAACAGAAATGACTGTCTTTGTGGACAATCCACAGATTCGCTTCAAGACTCGCTTTACTAATACAGCCAAAGACCACCGCATTCGTCTCTTAGTAAAAACTCATAACACTCGTCCAAGCAATGATTCCGAAAGCATCTATGAAGTTGTGACAAGACCAAATAAACCAGCAGCTTCTTGGGAAAATCCTGAAAATCCACAACACCAACAAGCCTTTGTCAGCTTGTATGATGATGTTAAAGGAGTGACAGTATCCAATAAAGGATTGCACGAATACGAAATTCTTGGAGATGACACCATGGCTGTAACCCTTCTTCGTGCTTCAGGCGAACTCGGTGACTGGGGCTATTTCCCAACACCGGAAGCTCAGTGCTTGCGTGATATCGAAGTTGAATTTGCAGTAGAATGTCACCAAGCAGGGGAACGCTTCTCAGCTTTCCGTCGTGCCAAAGCCTTCCAGGTGCCATTTACAGCTCTTCAAGTTGCAAAACAAGAGGGAAGCGTTGCAGCAACGGGTAGCCTCTTTAACCATCCGGCACTGAACTTGCCACAAGTCTGCCCAACAGCCTTTAAAGTTGCTGAAAATGAAGAAGGATACGTCCTTCGTTACTACAATATGAGTCAAGAAAATGTTCGCGTGTCTGAAAAACAACAAACCATTCTTGATTTGTTGGAACGCCCATATCCAGTTCATTCAGGACTATTGGCACCACAGGAAATTCGTACAGAATTGATCAAAAAAGAAGAAATTTAATTTCAACAAGAAAACATAAACAGAAAGGAGGAGCGAAAAAGTAAGAACCAACTGCTGATTCGCTCCTTTTTGCAGGTGAAAGTAATGACCATTGCAACGATTGATATCGGAGGGACTGGCATTAAGTTTGCTAGTCTAACTCCTGATGGAAAGATTTTAGATAAGACCAGCACCCCAACTCCAGAAACTCTGGAAGATTTGCTAGCTTGGTTGGACCAACGCTTATCGGAACAAGACTACAGCGGAATCGCTATGAGTGTGCCAGGTGCAGTTAATCAAGAAACAGGAGTGATTGAGGGAATTAGCGCCATTCCTTACATCCATGGTTTTTCTTGGTATGAGGCCCTTGCTCATCACAAACTACCTGTTCATTTAGAAAATGATGCCAACTGTGTTGGACTCAGCGAATTACTGGCTCACCCTGAGATTGAAAATGCAGCCTGTGTCGTGATTGGTACAGGAATTGGTGGCGCTATGATTATCAATGGCAAGCTTCACCGTGGTCGTCATGGTTTGGGCGGTGAGTTTGGCTACATGACAACCATCGAGCCCGCAGAAAGACTCAATAACTGGTCGCTACTAGCTTCTACAGGAAACATGGTTCGCTACGTCATTGAAAAATCTGGTCAGTCTGATTGGGACGGACGCAAGGTTTACCAAGAGGCTGCAGCAGGAAATGCCCTCTGCCAAGAAGCCATTGAGCGCATGAATCGTAACCTAGCTCAAGGCCTGCTCAATATCCAGTATCTCATTGACCCAGATGTCATTAGTCTGGGAGGTTCTATCAGTCAAAACCCAGATTTTATCAAAGGCGTTCAAAAAGCAGTAGACGCCTTTGTGGAAAGATATGAAGAATATACTATCGCTCCAGTCATTCAAGCTTGCACCTATCATGCAGATGCCAATCTATACGGTGCCCTTGTCAACTGGTTACAGGAGGAAAACCAATGGTAAGTTTTACAGGACTTAGTCCCAAACAAGCCCAAGCTATCGAAGTCTTAAAAAATCACATTTCTCTACCGGATGTAGAAGTGGCGGTTGCTCAGTCTGACCAAGCCTCTATCTCTATCAAGGGTGAGAGCGGAGAATATCAATTGACTTATCGCAAACCTCACCAACTCTATCGCGCCTTGTCTGTTCTCGCAACAGCTTTAGAAGAAGGTGATAAGGTGGAGATTGAGGAGCAAGCGGCTTATGAAGATTTAGCCTACATGGCTGACTGTTCGCGAAATGCGGTTCTAAATGTTGCATCAGCCAAGCAGATGATTGAAGTTTTGGCTCTCATGGGTTATTCAACCTTTGAGCTCTACATGGAAGATACCTATCAGATTGAAGGGCAACCTTATTTTGGTTATTTCCGCGGGGCTTATTCAGCTGAAGAATTACAGGAAATCGAAGCCTACGCCCAGCAGTTTGATATGACCTTTGTACCATGTATCCAGACCTTGGCTCACTTATCAGCCTTTGTTAAATGGGGTGTTAAAGAAGTCCAGCAACTTCGTGATGTAGAGGACATTCTCCTCATCGGCGAAGAAAAAGTTTACGACCTAATCGACGGCATGTTTGCGACTTTGTCTAAACTACAAACACGCAAGGTTAATATCGGCATGGACGAAGCCCACTTGGTTGGTTTGGGTCGCTATCTCATCTTAAACGGTGTTGTGGACCGTAGTCTCCTCATGTGTCAACATTTGGAGCGCGTGCTGGATATTGCAGACAAGTATGGTTTCCACTGCCAGATGTGGAGCGATATGTTCTTCAAACTCATGTCAGCAGATGGCCAGTACGACCGTGATGTCGAAATTCCAGAGGAAACACGAGTTTTTCTTGACCGCCTTAAAGACCGTGTGACCTTGGTTTACTGGGATTATTATCAGGATAGCGAAGAAAAATACAACCGTAACTTCGGTAATCACCACAAGATTAGCCAGGATGTTGCCTTTGCAGGTGGTGCTTGGAAGTGGATTGGTTTCACACCACACAACCATTTCAGTCGTCTCATCGCTGTCGAAGCTAACAAAGCCTGCCGTGCTAATCAGATCAAGGAAGTCATTGTGACTGGTTGGGGAGATAATGGTGGTGAAACAGCTCAGTTCTCTATTCTGCCAAGTCTACAAATCTGGGCAGAACTCAGCTACCGAAATGATTTAGACCGTTTGTCAGCTCATTTCAAGACCAATACAGGGCTATCCGTTGAGGACTTTATGCAGCTTGATTTGGCCAACCTCTTGCCAGATCTACCAGACAATCTCAGTGGGATTAATCCCAACCGCTATGTCTTTTATCAGGATGTTCTCTGTCCAATCCTTGATAAGCACATGACTCCTGAACAGGACAAATCGCACTTCGCTCAGGCTGCTGAGACACTTGCTGCTATCAAAGAAAAAGCTGGGGACTATGCCTACCTCTTTGAAACTCAGGCCCAGTTGAACCAGATTTTAAGTAGCAAAGTGGATGTGGGACGACGCATTCGTCAGGCCTACCAAGTAAACGATAAAGAAAGTCTGAGAGAAATCGCAAGCCAAGAATTACCAAAACTTAGAAGCGAGATTGAAAACTTCCATGCCCTCTTTAGCCACCAATGGTTGAAAGAAAACAAGGTCTTTGGTTTGGATACGGTTGATATCCGTATGGGCGGACTCTTGCAACGCATCAAGCGAGCAGAAAGCCGTATCGAAGCCTATCTGTCTGATCAGATTGACCGCATCGACGAGCTAGAAGTTGAAATCCTACCATTTACTGACTTCTACGCAGACAAGGACTTCGCAGCCACAACAGCCAACCAATGGCATACTATTGCGACAGCTTCAACGATTTATACGACTTAATACTCTTCGAAAATCTCTTAAAACCACGTCAGCTTCGCCTTGCCGTATAGATGTTACTGACTTCGTCAGTTTTATCTGCAACCTCAAAGCAGTGCTTTGAGCAGCTTGCGGCTAGCTTCCTAGTTTGCTCTTTGATTTTCATTGAGTATAAAAACAAGAACAGTGTCCTTTGTTCAGAGTGTTTCTCGTGAAACCTATTTCTTATAAAAAACTTCTCCACAAAAAATAATTTGTGGAGTTTTTTCTATAATTAGTAGTTTAACCTGACCTTCAAATAGGAGTATACTAATAATGTAATCGTTATCAAACCTAAAAATTCGATGAAATCAGTTTTTAGGAATAAAAAGGGAGGAAATTATGAAAAAGTTTTCAAAGACCTTGAGAGATAACTGGATCTTTCTCTTGATGGTTTTACCAGGGGCACTCTGGTTGATTCTATTCTTTTACATTCCAGTATTTGGGAATGTGGTCGCCTTTAAAGACTACCATATGACCAGTAATGGTTTCATAGATAGTATTGTGAATAGTAAATGGGTCGGGTTAGATAATTTCAGATTCTTGTTCAGTTCAAAAGATGCCTTTATCATCACTCGTAATACCGTTCTCTACAATCTTGGCTTTATCTTTATCGGTTTGATTGTATCAGTAGGGATTGCCATCATCCTCAGCGAGCTTCGCTCTAAAAGAATGGTTAAGATTTTCCAAACGTCTATGTTGTTCCCTTACTTCCTGTCATGGGTTATCATTAGTTTCTTTACAGATGCTTTCCTAAACATTGACAAAGGGGTCTTCAACCATTTCCTAACATCCATTGGCATGAAGGAAGTCAACTTCTACGCTGACTTAGGCATTTGGCCATACCTTCTCCTTTTCCTAGGTATTTGGAAAGGATTTGGATATAGCAGTGTCATGTACTATGCGACAATCATGGGAATTGACCCAACCTACTACGAAGCAGCAACAGTGGATGGGGCGAGCAAGTGGCAACGTATTCGCAACGTAACCATTCCTCAGTTGACACCACTTGTAACAGTTTTGACTATCCTTGCAGTCGGAAATATCTTCCGTGCAGACTTTGGTCTCTTCTATCAAATCCCACACAATGCTGGTCAGCTCTACAATGTAACCAACGTTTTGGACGTGTATGTCTTTAATGGTTTGACTCAGACAGCAGATATCGGTATGGCTTCAGCAGCCGGTCTTTACCAATCCGTAGTCGGTTTGATTCTGGTTATCCTATCAAACTTGCTTGCAAGACGAGTTGATCCAAACTCAGCTTTGTTCTAGAAAGGAGGAGAATATGGCAGAAAAGAAAATTAAAAAAGAAAAAATCGATAATGTCGGCATTCACTCCTTCAGTAAGAAAGCAGATATCTTCTTTAGTATTATCTCTGGTTTGATCGCTCTTTCTTGTATCTTGCCCTTTATCTTCGTTATCATCATTTCGGTGACAGATGAAAAGAGCATCCTCCAGTATGGATATAGCTTTTTCCCTTCGAAATTTGGTGTAGATGGATTCCAGTTCCTAGCTCAGTTTAAAGATAAGATCCTCCAAGCGCTCTTTATCTCAGTTTTTGTAACCGTAGTCGGAACAGTGACCAACGTCTTCATTACAACCACTTATGCCTACGCCATCTCACGTACAACCTTTAAGTATCGCAGATTCTTTACGATCTTCGCTCTTCTTAGTATGTTGTTCAATGCTGGTTTGGTACCAGGCTATATCGTGGTCACTCGCCTGCTTCAACTGGGTGATACCGTTTGGGCCTTGATTGTTCCAATGCTCCTCTCACCATTCAACATCATCTTGATGCGTTCCTTCTTCAAGAAGACCATTCCAGAAGCCATTCTAGAATCTGCTCGTATCGATGGTGCCAGTGAAGCCCGGATCTTCTTCCAAATCTGTTTGCCATTGTCACTACCAGGTATCGCAACCATCACGCTTTTGACAGCTCTTGGTTTCTGGAACGACTGGTTCAACGCCCTTCTTTACATCAAGAGTGATAACTTGTATCCATTGCAATATTTGCTCATGCAAATCCAACAAAATATGGACTACATCGCAAAAGCAGTCGGCCTATCTGGTCAACTGGGAGTCGCTCTACCGAAAGAAACAGGTCGTATGGCCATGGTTGTTGTTGCAACCCTTCCAATCGCGATTCTGTATCCATTCTTCCAACGCTACTTTGTTAAAGGTTTGACAATCGGTGGTGTGAAAGAATAGCACTTACTGAGAAACACCGTTTCTCCCTTCCCAACTTCATCTTAGTGACTGAAGTTACAAATTATTAAATCGTTTATAAGTTTAAAAATAAAAAAAGGAGTTTTTATCATGAAAAACTGGAAAAAATATGCTTTTGCATCTGCTAGCGTAGTCGCTTTGGCTGCAAGTCTTGCTGCTTGTGGAAACCTTACAGGTAACAACAAAAAAGCTGCAGATACTACTTCAGGTGAAAAACCTGTAATCAAAATGTACCAAATCGGTGACAAACCAGATAACTTGGATGAATTGCTAGAAAATGCAAACAAAATCATCGAAGAAAAAGTCGGTGCTAAATTGGATATCCAATACCTTGGATGGGGTGACTATGATAAGAAAATGTCTGTTATCACATCATCTGGTGAAAACTATGATATCGCATTTGCATCTAACTATGTCGTAAATGCTCAAAAAGGTGCTTATGCTGACTTGACTGAATTGTATAAAAAAGAAGGAGCAGAGCTTTACAAAGCACTTGACCCAGCTTACATCAAAGGGAACACTGTAAACGGTAAGATCTATGCAGTACCAGTTGCAGCTAACGTTGCATCATCTCAAAACTTTGCCTTCAACGGAACTCTTCTTGCTAAATACGGTATCGATATTTCAGGTGTCACTTCATACGAAACACTTGAGCCAGTCTTGAAACAAATCAAAGAAAAAGCTCCAGATGTAGTACCATTTGCGGTTACGAAGAACTTTATTCCATCTGATAACTTTGACTACCCAGTACCAAACGGACTTCCATTTGTTATTGACCTTGAAGGAGACACTACTAAGATCGTAAACCGTTACGAAGTGCCTCGTTTCAAAGAACATTTGAAGACTCTTCACAAATTCTATGAAGCTGGATACATTCCAAAAGACGTAGCAACAAGCGACACTTCATTTGACCTTCAACAAGATACTTGGTTCGTTCGTGAAGAAACAGTAGGACCAGCTGACTACGGTAACAGCTTGCTCTCACGTGTTGCTAACAAAGACATCCAAATCAAACCAATCACTAACTTTATCAAGAAAAACCAAACAACACAAGTTGCCAACTTTGTTATCTCAAACAACTCTAAGAACAAAGAAAAATCAATGGAAGTGTTGAACCTCTTGAACACGAACCCTGAACTCTTGAACGGTCTTGTTTACGGTCCAGAAGGCAAGAACTGGGAAAAAATTGAAGGTAAAGAAAACCGTGTACGCGTCCTTGATGGCTACAAAGGAAATACTCACATGGGTGGATGGAACACTGGTAACAACTGGATTCTTTACATCAACGAAAACGTTACAGACCAACAAATCGAAGATTCTAAGAAACAATTGGCAGAAGCTAAAGAATCTCCAGCACTTGGATTCATCTTTAACACTGACAATGTGAAATCTGAAATCTCAGCAATTTCTAACACAATGCAACAATTCGATACAGCTATCAACACTGGTACTGTAGACCCAGATAAAGCTATTCCAGAATTGATGGAAAAATTGAAATCTGAAGGTGCCTACGAAAAAGTATTGAACGAAATGCAAAAACAATACGACGAATTCTTGAAAAACAAAAAATCATAAAATCGATTGATTTCGTGTATTCATTCCTAATTCCTAAAAATGTGATCACTGCCTTCCTTAGTTCTCTAGGGGAGGTAGTGATTTTTAGGATGTAAATAAAAAATTGAGAGAATTATCTGCGATTCGGTATGGTTACTGATGAAGTGCAGGGGCAGGACTCTCTATATAATTTCCAGTCAAATAAATTGCATTCGTTTTCCCAAGTGGGTATACTAGTATAGTTGAATGAAAAATTCTGAAAATTTAAGAATAGAAAAGAGAACAAATCTTATGGCAAAAGATATTCGTGTCTTACTTTACTACCTTTATACTCCGATTGAAAACGCAGAACAATTTGCTGCAGATCACTTGGCTTTCTGTAAATCAATCGGCCTTAAAGGTCGTATCCTAGTCGCTGACGAGGGAATCAACGGAACCGTTTCAGGTGATTACGAAACAACTCAAAAATACATGGACTACGTTCACAGCCTCCCAGGAATGGAAGACCTCTGGTTCAAGATTGACGAAGAAAATGAACAAGCCTTCAAGAAGATGTTTGTTCGCTACAAGAAAGAAATTGTTCACCTTGGTTTGGAAGACAACGACTTTGACAACGACATCAACCCACTTGAGACAACAGGTGCATACTTGTCTCCAAAAGAGTTTAAAGAAGCCCTTCTTGACGAAGATACAGTTGTCCTTGACACACGTAACGATTATGAGTACGACCTAGGACACTTCCGTGGGGCTATCCGTCCAGACATCCGCAACTTCCGTGAGTTGCCACAATGGGTTCGTGATAATAAAGAAAAATTCATGGACAAGCGTGTCGTAGTTTACTGTACAGGTGGGGTTCGCTGTGAGAAATTCTCAGGCTGGATGGTGCGTGAAGGCTACAAAGATGTTGGCCAATTGCACGGAGGAATCGCAACTTATGGTAAAGACCCAGAAGTTCAAGGTGAGCTTTGGGATGGGAAAATGTATGTCTTTGACGAGCGTATCGCAGTTGATGTCAACCATGTTAACCCAACCATCGTAGGGAAAGACTGGTTTGATGGAACACCATGTGAACGCTATGTCAATTGTGGCAATCCCTTCTGTAACCGTCGTATCCTGACATCAGAAGAAAATGAAGATAAGTACCTTCGTGGATGCTCACACGAGTGCCGTGTTCACCCACGCAACCGCTATGTTGCTGAAAATGAATTGACACAAGCAGAAGTGGTGGAGCGCTTAGCTGCTATCGGTGAAAGCTTGGATCAAGTCGCTACAGTATAAAGCAAACAGCCTTTAGGGGCTGTTTTTCTATGCTTTTTATCTAAAAATCTAAAATTTGTTTCTGTATCTTTCAGGAAAATAGGGTATACTATGTGTAAACGATTTCAAAGGAGGCAAGTTATGGCGAAAACATTTTTTATCCCAAATAAAGAAAGCATTCTAGGACAACAGGAGGTCTTGACTGCCAAGTCCATCTTGGCCTTGGTGGAGGGTTTGGAGTCACACAGTTATGATGCGGTCTATCTCCGTCAGCCCCTCAATCGTCTCGAGTATATCGAGTGTGGGATTGTAGGCCAGTCGCAATTTCTCTTCAAAGTGAACTATGCGGATAGCCGAAAAGGCTATCAAGTGGAGATTCCAGACTTCCTTACCAGAGCGGACTGGGAGATTGTAGAAGCTCTCCTCCAAGCCCTATCAAGCAAGTTGGGGCAAGTGGTAGAAGGGCTAGAAGGGTTTGAGTTTGAAGCTTATTTCCGACAAATAGTTCAGAATTATCTAGCTGACAAAGCGGCTCGTCTAGTATACTGCCAAGGGATCTTGTCCCCTATCTATCTCAATAAGGAATACCTCGAGAGTTTTTTGGCTGAGGATGGATTGGCACATTTTGAAGAGTTGGTCAAGAAGGTTCAAGGCTCTGATGCCTACCTTGCCAGTATGAAATTCTACCCAGATGCCCAAGGCAAGGTACACGGTATCTACCACCTAGCCCAGGGAGTCAAGACGATTTTACCTAAGGAACCCTTTGTACCAGCACCCTATACCGAGCAGCTAGCAGGCAAGGAGCTTGTTTGGGAGATTGACCTAGTGACGATTTCTGGTGATGGGTCCAAAGCCAAAGACTACGAATCCATCGCTCGCTTGGACTATGCAAGATTCCTAGAGTCACTACCAACAGAATTTTACCACCAACTAGATGCCAATCAATTAGAAGTACAACCCATCCTAGGACAAGATTTTGAAGGATTGGCAAGCATCGAGTAAGCCTTGTTTAAAAAAGAGTAAGCATAAAAATCCCTGTCATTAACAAATGGCAGGGATTTTGGTTAAAAGAAGGTCAGGATGCGAAGGTAGTCAACTGTCAGCGCGAGCTCTGCAATGAAGAAGGGTAAGAGAATAGCGCCATCAAGTAAGACAGCTAACAAGAAACGATAAAATGGGTCAAGGCTACTGGTCTTACTTGGCTTGCTAATCACAAAGAGATTTCCAAGGGCAAAGATGACCATGCTTAGAAGAGTGAGGATGCCAGCAAATCGTAAGCCACCAAAGAGTGCAAAGAAACTTGCTAGAGCTGTTAGGACAAGTGGGATAGCAAAGAGTCGGCTGTAACGATCGCAAGCTTCTTGGAATGTGAAGTCGCTCTCCTGGTCCAGTACCCGTCGAACAGTAAAGCCTCCCAAAATGATAGAAAAGTAAAATAGAGCGCTAGCGACTAAGATGGAGAGTCCAGCAAAGAGATCTAAAGGTGGGAGCTGGTTAGGTAAACTATTGGCAATAGAGGCCATATAGCCGTAGTAGAGGTGCTTGATATGATAGATACTAAAGAAAAGGTTAATCATGGATAGCAAAGTGAGCAGGCCAAAGACACTGTAACGATGCTTTTGGTCCGTAGTCTTGCTGGCAGTTGGTTCTTGGATAGCATCCAGCAGCCAAGTCCAAAACAGTGCGATTTCTTCTTTGAATCTGGCTGTTTTACGAGGGTCAATATCTGGGATATAGGGGCTTTCTAAAGCCTTGCTGAGGATACTTTTCTCTTTTGCAGGGGTTTCTGGCTTGTGTTCCTCTTCAGCTTTCCCTTCTCCCTCTTCCTCGGTTTGGGTTTCCTCAGTCATTTCGGGAGCTTCCTCCTCATGTATTTCTAACTCTTTAGGTGAGACAGAAGTTTCTTCGCTTACTTGTGGTTCAGTCTCCACAGTTTCCGAAGTCTCTGGTTGGTCGGGCTGGATTTCCGATTTCGTCTGAGCTGATTTCTTCTCAATATCGGCGCTTTCAAACCATTCTTGTGTCATGGTGGAACCTCCTTTTTTATGGTTGTTTTCTATCTTTAGCCTAGCAGATGAAAGCGTTTTTGTCAATGGTTTCTAGATGGAGCAGAGTGCTCCTCTTTAGGTAGGTAGATATCCTGGTTGGCTTTTGCAATGAGTAAATCCTTGATATCTGCTTTTTCGGTTTTATAAGGGTTGGCAAGTACATTCTCTTTTTGTCCACGATGTTCTTCTTTGGGTTGACGATAGATACCACCATGCTGAGAAGAAATTTCTAGATTGATACGGTCGGTCTCTTTCTGGGAGAGAATGAGTTGTAGAGTTGAATAAGCCTCTAGCTCGACTTTGCCGTGAACTTGGATATTTTCAGCATAGATGTGTGCTCCCTCCGTCTTGACCTGACTATCTGTCAATTCGGCATCAAAGATATTGATGATATGAGGTGCCGTTAGTGTGCTGTTCTTGATAGAACTTTCTGTTAGTCTTAAGAGATAGCCTTTTGTTTTGATGGTTGCATTTTCAAGGTTGGCTTGACGAATATTAGTTTGTCCACGATTGGCTGAGACGGTGATAGCTTGCAGCTTTCTTCCTTTGGGTAGGGAGAGAACGACTTCGTCAAAACGATTAGAATAGTTGCTGGCGATACGAAGTAGGCTTTCGATTCCTGAACCTAGAAAGCGATGTTGGGAGGCTTGTTTGTCAGTGACGGTCAGTGTTTTGTCACTCATGCCAGTAGTCAGATCGTGACGACCAGACACCGAAGGATGATAGGTGATATGGATCTTGTCATCTACAGACTCTGTGATGGTTAGGCTGTGCTCTTCAAGGGTCAAATCAAGTTTTTCCACTTCGCTTCCAAAGGTCACTTCTTCGATACGATTATCATAGACGGGGTCTTTTGACATGGCAAGCAAACTTTGAATACCATTGGACTGCGCACCTACAATTATCATGATAAAACCAAGGATTGTAGAAACCACTCCAAAGATGAGAAATCCTTTTGTCAATTTACGCATGTCTATCACCTCTCTTTCCTTTTTTAAGAATCCATTGTGCCAAGCGGACGATTAGGAGGCCAAAGAAACGAGCTACATAGGAGATGCCTAGTAGAACAAGAGAAGAAGCACCAATGGAAAGCAAACCAGCCCCAAAAATCAAGATAAAGGCAGATTTGGCTTCGACTAGGACGCTAAAGCTCTCTACGATAAAAAGTCCACCTAGCAGGATACCCGTCACAGAGACGGTAAAGAAGGCTAGAATGACGGAGGCAGCCGCGATAATAATACCGATGATGGCCATGAGGATGCCAATCCCGACCGGAATTCCGATAGGAGCTACTAGCAGGGCCAGGAGGGCAATATGTAGCAGTTGGCGGTCATTCTTTTGAGCAGGGGCTTCATTGACTTTTTTATCGAGAAGATCAGAGAGGACATCATGGGCAGCTTCTTTTGGAGTGCCTAGACTGGCAATGAGTTCCTCTTCGCCCTCTGGGCCTGCATCGTCAAATAGTTCCTTAAAGTAGTCCATAGCTTCAATGCGGTCAGCTTCGGGCAGTTTATGGAGATAGGTTTCTAACTGAGTCAGATAGTCAGTTCTTGTCATGGCGGATACTCCCTTCTATGATGCCGTTGACGGTGTCGGTATAGAGCGTCCACTCTTCCTTTAGAGTAACGAGCTGCTCTACGCCCCGATTGGTCAAGGAATAGTATTTGCGCATACGCCCCTGAAACTCTCTAGAGTAGGTGGTCAGAAAGCCACTGGCTTCCAATTTTTTGAGAATGGGATAGAGCGTAGATTCTTTGATATTGGCGATGAGCTTAATGGTTTGACTAATCTCATAACCATAAGAATCCCCCTGCTCCAGTACAGCCAAGATGAGAAACTCGATCAAGGCAGAGGATGTTGGGAAGTACATGGGAAACCTCCTTAATATTATATAAAAATTTTATATATACTCTTTTCAAATATATTGTATCTCAAGTTGAAAGCCCTGTCAAGAAATATGTGTAAAAATTTTACATATAAAAAAACTCCTAGTAAAAACTAGAAGTTTAAGGGATTTTATCAGCCTTTATCTAAATTTTATCGTAGATTTCTTATACTTAATTTCCTTATCTAAAAGTTTTAATAAAGGAGTCACGTACTCAGGATTCGGAAACTTAGGACCGAAAATGATCTCACCGATTTGAATGGAATTTTTTCGTTCTACATAAAGTTTACCTACTCCAGAAGTTTTATCAATTTTGATTTCCTTATTGCTAGGATCTAGGTTGGAATAGCGTAAGATACGAAGTTCGTTTTCATATTTGTAATCGACAGATTTAAATAAGTAGCGAATCTCTTCTATACACTCAGCAATAGCATCTTGATAGTTCTTCTCCGTAACTTTTGAACCACTATCTAGTTTTTTCTTTAAACTATTCAACATTTTTGCTAAATCTTCTATTTCGGACTTACTAAATAGTTCAGTTTGCTCAAGTTCTATATCTTCACCTATATTTTTAACGTAGGCTATTCTATAGAGATAATCACTATCCCCTTTTGGTACATTCTCTTTTTTTTCAGATTTCGACCTTTTTTCTTCATCTTTAACAGCTACAGTTGGTTTAATATTATTTAATTCATTTGGCGAGCCTTTTAAATCGTACGATAGAGTAGATTCTATCTTACTCATTGTCTCTACTAAGGGGATGGCCTCTTTACGCCAAGAAACATCATTGAAGGAAGTAAATCTAGAAAAATCATCTTCACGAAGTACCAGACAAACACCTTTAGCATCATCACCATACTGGGACCACATGGCCAGATCATCCGTTTTGTTTGTAAAACTCATTAAAAACCATGAGCTTGGTTCTAAGATATCTCGTCTATCTAAGCCTAATATCTTTTCTATGACGATTCCTTCCTCAGGATCATTCATATAATTTGCATTATACAAGCGAGTTTTTCCAGATACTGAAAAATCCTCCTTATCAGTCCTCTCTTGATCTAACATAATTTGGAGAGTGCTCCCCTTGGTGTAATGGCCAAATTTAAGCTCCTGATTTTTATCTTCACCTTTTAGCCCAAGGTGATACTTGATTTTTTGAACAAGTTGATAAATAGATAGCAAGTTCTTTAGTTCACTCGAGTCTTCTTTATAATGCTTTGCCCATGTTTGTAAAACAGCATATTTAGTATTCTTTAAAAGACCTTCTCTTAGGATAAAGTTGAATAGCTTGTACTCATCACTGTCACAAACATTATCATTACTAAAAAATAAATCATCAAAATTTTGTAACATAAATTTGGAAAATTGTTCATAGAGATTTTTAATTGTCTCTGTGGTTTGAAGACGTTCACTTAACTCTTTTTGGTGTTCAAATAAGCTTGCTAAGACCATACTATATATAAAAGCAATTTCTTCAGATTCTTGGAAGGGTTCATGTTCATGCAATTCCTTTAATTTCTTAGCAGTAGCCTCCCACTCATTCAACACAGTTTGCTCGGTTGATAAATTGAACAAAATCATAGCATACTGCAAAGCAATATCAGGCGATTCAGGGAATTGTTGCTGCACGACTTGTAATTTCTCAGCAGTAGTCTCCAATTCTTTCAATTCAGTCTGCTTGCTTGATAAGTTAACCAAAATCATGGCATACAGCAAAGCTATATCATGTGAATCATAGAATTGTTGTTGCACGATTTGTAATTTCTCAGCAGTAGTTTCCAGCTCTTTCAATTCAGTCTGCTTGGTTGATAAATTGAATAAAATCATAGCATACTGCAAAGCAATATCAGGCGATTCAGGGAATTGTTGCTGTACGACTTGTAATTTCTCAGCAGTAGTTTCCAGCTCTTTCAATTCAGTCTGCTTGCTTGATAAAG